>NZ_JADNEM010000012.1:0-115071 GCF_015552275.1 Holdemania sp. 1001302B_160321_E10
TATTGATGTTTTTTGAGATTTTGAGATTTTTCAAATTCACGCAAAAAACTCTTGTTTTTTATTATCTAATTTCTTTTTGGTCTCTATAATTTTTAAGCGGCATTCAATCACCTTGATCGAACATTCGATCAAGGGCAAACCAACTTTTAAAACCACAGTGACAAAAAGTTCCAGGAAATGTTCCATAGAATTGCCCTCCTTTGATGACAGACGACAAAAATCTGTCAGTTTGAATCCATTTTGATAAGACCAAAAATCGACTCTGTCCGGACGGGCATCCGCGGTTCAACAAAACCCTACATTATTAATATTGCGGAAAAAATAAATAATCCTCCTGAGAAAAATGAAAATGTTAAAATTTTTTCTGTTTTAGTAAAACTTGAAAGAATCAGAATTTTATTCACAGGAAACATCAATTAAGATTTAAACGGACAGGACTGCGGTTTATGCGCCAGCTTGCGCTTCTTTTGATATTCATCAGGGCTTATGGTAAAATAAGAACTGAATCCAGTTTAAAAACAAAAGGAGATCCAACCATGAAAAAAATGTTGTTAGTCGATGGAAATTCCATGCTCTTCCGGGCATTTTACGCAACCTTTATGCGGCCGATGTCGACGTCGACCGGTATTCCGACCAACGCGATTTACGGTTTTGCGATGATGATCAACAAAGCCGTTCAGATCATCCAGCCGGACGCGATGCTCGTCGCTTTCGACAAGGGCAAGCATACCTTCCGCCACGAGCTGTTCGCCGAGTACAAGGGCGGCCGCAAGGAAACGCCGGACGCGTTAGTGGAACAGTTTCCGATCGTGCGCGAATATCTGGAAGCGGCGGGGATTAAGCAGTTTGAAATGACGGATATCGAAGCCGACGACATCATCGGTTCAATGATTAAGAAATATCCGGACTGGGATATCAACGTGCTCAGCTCCGATCGCGATATGCTGCAGCTGATCGACGAGACGACCTCGGTCTGGCTGATGAAAAAAGGCATCAGCGATATCGAGGAGATGACCGTGGAAAGCCTGAAGGAAAAGATGGGGATCACGCCGGATCAGATCCGCGACCTCAAGGGGTTGATGGGCGACGCATCCGATAACATCCCGGGAATTCCGAAGGTCGGTGAAAAGACAGCGCTGAAGCTGCTGGAACAGTTCGGTACGGTGGAAAATCTGATCGCCAACACCGACCAGCTCAAGGGCAAGCTGAAAGAAAATGTCGAAGCCTTCAAGGATCAGGCGCTGTTATCCAAACGTCTGGCGACGATCAAAACCGACGTAGAGATTCCGTTTGAAACGGAAGAATTCACATTTCACATCACGCCGGAGCCGCTGCGTCAGTTTTATGTGCGCTATGAGATGAACTCGCTGGCAAGCAAGCTTTCTACCCAGATCAGCGAGCAGGCGGAAGCCGAGGCCCCGGCCTCGCAGCCGACACTGACGGTGGCGGAAGTCCGCCGCTGTCCGGAAGCACTTCTGCAGGACAACGCGATCCTGGTGCTCGACCAGGATCAGCCGTCGGTCTATTTCGCTGACGTTCACGGTCTGGCGCTGGCGTATCAGGACCAGGCTGTCTACATCCCGATTGAAGATGTCCGGCAGGATGAAGCGCTGTTAGCGTATCTGGCCGGGGAGAAGACCAAGATCGTCTACGACGTCAAGGCTTGTCTGCATTTAGCCGACGGCGCGGGACTGACGATCAACGGAATGAAAATCGACGCGATGATCGCCGCGTTCCTGTGCGATTCGACGCTGACCAGTGATCAGAAGATCCGTGAGAAATTCGGCCTGACGGAAACGGTGACGATGGATGAGGTATATGGCAAGCCGGGCAAGATGAAGCTGCCGGAGCCGCAGCTTCAGCGTCAGCTGTGTGCCCAGAAAATTCAGCTGATCGACGCGCTGTGGAAGAACAGCGAGCCGAAGCTGAAGGAGATGGAAATCGTTTCGCTGTTTTACGATGTGGAAATGCCTTTAGCCGTCGTGCTGTATAAGATGGAAAAGGAAGGCATCCGGATTGATTCCCAGACACTCGACGATATTGCCCGGCAGACCCAGGCCCGCCTGGACGCGCTGACCGATGCGATTTACGCCGCCGCCGGAGAGACTTTCAACATCAACTCGCCGAAACAGCTGGGCGAAGTCTTGTTTGACAAGCTGGGACTGCCGGCCAGCGGGAAGAAGCGCTCAACCTCGGCCGACGTACTCGAAAAGCTGCTGGGCGTGCATCCGATTATCGCCGATCTGCTGGAATTCAGAAAATATCAAAAGCTGTACAGCACCTATGCCGAAGGCTTGAAAAAATACATTCATCCGGATGGAAGAATCCATACGATCTACAATCAATGCGCGACTCAGACCGGCCGGCTGTCCTCGACCGAACCCAATCTGCAGAATATCAGCGTCCGCGATGAGGAATCCCGCGAAGTGCGCAAGGCCTTTCTGCCGAGCGAGGGCAATGTGCTGGTCGCTTCCGACTACTCCCAGATCGAATTAAGAATGCTGGCGCACATGGCGGACGAGCAGGGGCTGCTGGACGCATTCCGGCATGCCGTCGATATTCATACCAAAACCGCGTCAGACGTATTCCAGATTCCGCTTGATCAGGTTGACGCGAAGCATCGCCGCCAGGCCAAAGCCGTCAATTTCGGGATCGTCTACGGCATTTCCGATTTCGGCCTGTCTCAGCAGCTGGATATCAGCCGCGCTCAGGCGAAGGAATTCATCGAGCGCTATCTGCAAAGCTATCCGAACATTTCCAAATACATGGATCAGGTGATCAGCTTCTGCCAGGAACACGGCTATACCGCGACGATGCTGGGCCGGCGCCGGGAAGTGCCGGAGATTCACGATAAGAATTACATGACCCGCGAATTCGGCAAGCGCGCCGCGATGAACGCTCCGATCCAGGGCTCCGCTGCCGATCTGATCAAGCTGGCGATGATCCGCATCGACAAGGCGATCAGCGAAAAGGGATTGCAATCCAAAATGATCCTGCAGGTTCACGACGAATTGATTTTCGACGCGCTGCCAGGCGAGCTGGATGCGTTATGCGCGATTATCCAGGAGGGAATGGAGCACGCGATGGAACTGAAGGTGCCGTTAGTCGCGGAAACTAAAATCGGCAGTACCTGGTACGAGGCGAAATAAGATGCCGGAGCTGCCAGAGGTTGAAACGGTCGTCCGCACGCTGGAACTTTTAATTCCTGACCGCCGGATCGAACACGTTGAAGTGCGCATGCCGAAGATGATTCAGATGGATGCCGGCGAATTCTGCCGGCGCTTAGAGGGACAGCACTTCCGCCGGTTTTCGCGGCGCGGGAAATACCTGGTCTTTCAGATGGATGATGTCTATTTCATCGCGCACATGCGGATGGAAGGAAAGTTTTATGTCCAGCGTCCTGAAGAACCGTTGTCCAAGCATATCCATGTGATTTTCGATCTGGACGACGGGACGCAGCTGCGCTATCACGATACGCGCAAGTTCGGGACGATGGAGCTGATGGAACTGAACGGCGATCTGCGCCACTTTCACGAGCTGGGGCCGGAGCCGTTCGACGACGAATTTAATCCGGACTACTGCCGCGCATTTTTAAAGAAACGCCGAGTTCCGATTAAACAAGTCCTGCTCGATCAGAGCTTTGTCGCCGGCATCGGCAATATCTATGCCAATGAGATCTGCTTCGCGCTGCGGATTGATCCGCGCAAACGCTGCGACCAGCTGACAAAAGCGCAGATCACCGCGCTGCCGGAGGTCACCCGGCAGATCCTGAGCCTGGCGATTGAGGCCGGGGGCAGCTCGATCCGCAGCTATACCTCATCCTTAGGGGTGACCGGCCGGTTTCAGCTGCAGATCCAGGTCCATGGCCGGGAAGGCGAAGCCTGTCCGCTGTGCGGCGGGCCGATCAAGAAGATTGCGGTCGCCCAGCGGGGGACCTACTATTGTCCGCATTGTCAGAAAAAGAGAGGAACGGGAATCGAATATGATCAAAATCGCGATCACCGGCGTGATCGGCAGCGGAAAGTCGACGCTGAGCCAGTGCTTACGAAATCTGGGGTATCCGGTCGCTGACTGCGACGCGATCAGCCATGCGATCCTGCAGCCGGATCAGGCGGGATATAAAGCCTGCGTCGAAGCTTTCGGTCCCGCTATTTTAGATGATCAAGGGCGAATCGACCGGGCGGCTTTAGGCGCGATCGTCTTTCAGGATGCCGCGCGGCGGCGCCAGCTCGAAGCGATCACGCATCCCCTGATCCAGGCGGAATTAAACCGCCAGGCAAAAGCCTCCTCATCGCCGCTGTGGTTTGCCGAGGTGCCGCTGTTGTTTGAAGCGGGCATGGAAAAGCAGTTTGACGAGATCATCACCGTCACCGCGCCGCTGGAAACCATCCTGCAGCGGCTGCAGCAGGGCCGCGGTCTTTCACCTCAGCAGGCGCGGGCAAGGATGGCGGCGCAGATGAGCCAGGAAGAGAAAAGCCGCCGTTCGACGCTGACGATCGTCAACGACGGGGATATTCCCGCAATGCAAGATCAGATTCAACAATGGATCAAGGAGAAACAAGATGGAACTGAAAGCGAAAGACGGATACCGCAGTGAAGTGCTGCGGCCGCTGGGCGCGGACGCGCTGAATTCCTTAATGTCGCTGTATCAGCCGCTGGTCGGCTGCGCCGGGGCGGCGCTGTATCTGACGTTGATCAGCGAAGCCAAGCACCAGCGTTCGTTTGAGCCGCACGGCCGGTTATGTCAGATCATGAACATGGACATCACGGTGCTGGAACGCTCACGGCGCAAGCTGGAAGAAATGATGCTGATGCGCAGTTATATCAAAACCGGAGAAGGCAAGGACAACTACATTTATGTGCTGTATCCGCCGCTGGAAGCCGACCGGTTTTTTAAGCATGAGGTGCTGGGGCGGCTGTACGCGCGGATCATGGGGGCGAAGCAATACCAGCTTTCGCTTAACAAGCTGGCGCACATCGAGCTGTCGCGGGAAGGCTTTGAGGAAGTCAGCGAACAATTCAAAAGCTCGGTCATCGAGAACTGGGACGCCGAGAGCGAGGAACAGTTTGCCAGTATCAAACCGCGGTACAATTTCGACGCCGGCGATCATCCGGCCATTCACTTCGATTACGAGCGCTTCTTAACCCGCGCCAGCAACCTCGTCTTTCCGATTGAAGCGCGCACCAATGAGAATCTGCGCCTGATCGGGGAGCTGGCGACGATGTACGGCTTAAGCGCCGATGAAATGCTGATTCTGGTCGGCCGCTGCACAGACAATACGAACAACACGCTGGATGCGGAAAAGCTGCGCTCCACGGCGTTTGTCATGAAAGCGAAAAAGCCGGCGAAAAAGGTCTCGGACGATCCATACGATCTGCCGCCGGTCGCCTTTCTGCAGTCCAAGCAGAACGGTGTGCCGGTGCAGGACAGCGATAAACGCACGATTGAGAAGCTCATCACCGAGATGAAGATGGATCCGAAGGTCGTCAATATTCTGTTGGAACACGTTTTGTCCATCAGCGATAACAAGCTGGTTCCTTCCTTTGTCGCCTCGCTTGCCGCAGCCTGGATCCGCTCCGGCGTTGATACGGCGGAAAAAGCCATGGCGGAAGCTAAAAAACCACGCGGCCGCAGCGGCCGGGGCGGCAGCCGCAAAGACGTGCTGCCGGATTATTACGTCCAGATGAAGACCGGATCGGAAAAAGAAACCGCAGAAGAAACGGATTTCGATCGTGAAGAATTTGAAGAAATCCGCCGCCGGCTGCGCGAACAGGAGGGCTAAGCGATGGAAGCCGTAAAATGGGGAATCCAACTGAACGAACAACAGCTGAAGGAAAAACAAGCGCTGGCCGCCAAAATGAAAGCTCATCCGCTGGTGCAGAACTTTTTGCAAACCAACGGTCTGGATGAAAGCTGGGTTGAGAACTACCCGTACCGGTTTCATCAATGGATCGACCAGCTGAGCCTGTGCCAGAACTGTGCGGGCTTAAATCAATGCCGCCAGAAACAAAAGGGCGAGGTGCTCGATCTGTCGTATACTGGGTTTCTGACGCTTCAGGTCCGTCCGTGCCGTTATGCCAGGCAGCAGCTGCAGGCGGAAAAGCATGTTCACAACTACCGCATCAACGATTTGCCGCGGCGTTTGTGGACGGTGTCGATCACTGATATCAACATCGACGAGGAAGAGGCGGCATACGCGGCAGCGGTGGCGAAAATCTCGCAGAATTTGTTAGCACCGGCGGAAAAAGGACTTTATTTGTTTGGCGCGCCGGGAGTGGGGAAGACTTATCTTGCGGCCTGCGCGTGCAACAGCTATGCCCGTCAGGGCAAGCGCGTTGTGTTCGTGCATGTGCCGACGATGGCTTCACGGATCAAGGGGCTGCTTGACGACCGCGACAGCTTCGAGGACGAGCTGTACGAAATGAAGCGTGCGGACTTTGCGGTGTTCGACGATATCGGAGCGGAAAGCGTGACCTCCTGGCTGCGCGACGAAGTGCTGCTGCCGATCTTCAACGAGCGGATGGACCGTCAGAAACTGACCTGGTTCACAAGCAATGAAAACTTCAGCTCGCTGGAAAATCACTACATGTATAATCAAAAATCCGACAAGGAAGAATTGAAAGCGGTTAGAATTATGGAACGCATAAAAGCCTTGTCGAAAGAGATGAAAATCACTGGAAAAAATCGCCGAAACACGTCGATTTAGTTTCACAATTTTCAAATTCAATGCTATGATATACGGGAAATGACAGGAGGGTTACGTATGATACGAAGAATCGGAATCTTGACGTCCGGCGGCGATGCTCCGGGCATGAACGCGGCGATCCGGGCAGTGACGCGCGTGGCGCTGGCCAACGGCTTTGAGGTCATGGGCATCAAGGATGGTTACCGCGGTTTAGTCGAGGGCAATTACATTCCGATGGATAAATCCACCGTCAGCGATATTCTGAACCGGGGCGGCACCGTACTGGGGTCGGCCCGTTTAACGGAATTCAAAGACCTGGAAATACAGAAAAAAGCGGTGCAGACGCTGCAGAACGCGAAGATCGACGCGGTCGTCGTGATCGGCGGCGATGGTTCTTATCGCGGCGCGATGGCGCTGACGAAACTGGGCATTAACTGTATCGGTCTGCCGGGAACGATCGACAACGATATTCCGGGCACCGATTTTACGATCGGCTTTGACACGGCGCTGAATACCGTCGTGGAAGCGGTGGATAAACTGCGTGATACCTCCAGCTCGCATCATCGTTGTTCCGTCGTGGAAGTGATGGGCAACCGATGCGGCGATCTGGCGGTCTGGGCTGCGATTTCCTGCGGAGCCGAGATCGTCATCACGCCGGAAACGGGCTATGACGAGCTGGATGTTCTGGAACGGCTCCGGTATTTGGACAAAGCCGTGAAGAAACGCCATGCGATCGTCGTCATTTCAGAGAAGATCGCGGACGTCGACGAGTTAGCGCGCAAGATTTCCCAGAATACCGGCTTTGCCGGACGGGCGACTGTACTGGGCCATGTGCAGCGCGGCGGATCGCCATCGCCGAGAGATCGTGTTTTAGCCTCGATGATGGGCGAAAAAGCGGTCGATCTGTTGATGGACGGCGTCGGCGGACACTGTGTCGGGATGATTGACAACAAGGTCACTTCGATGCCGATTGAGGAAGCCCTGTCTTCCCCACGGCATTCCCGGAAGGACTTGTATCGTCTGTTTGACCGGTTAGTATAAGTTGAAGGAGGAAGATTATGTTAGGTAAGAAGACTAAAATTGTATGTACGTTAGGTCCTGCCAGCAACACCCCGGAAATGGTGGAGAAGCTGGCGAAGGAAGGCATGAATATCGTCCGGTGCAACTTTTCGCATGAGGATCACAAAACCCATGGCGAACGCATCGACATGATCCGCGAGGTCAGCGAACGAATCGGCATTAACCTGGCCATTATGCTCGATACCAAGGGCCCGGAAATCCGCTGCGGAATCTTTAAGGATGGCAAGGCTGATTTCTTAAAGGGCGATATCGTCAAGATCTGCCGCGCGGAAATCGAAGGAACGCACGAGCGTTTCCACATCGCCTGCCCGGAACTGTTTGAGGACGTGAAGGCTGGCAATTACATTCTGATCGACGATGGCAAAATGCGCCTGACGATTCTGGAAAACGACGGACAGGAACTGACCTGCCGCGTCGAAAACTCCGGAACAATCAAAACTCGCAAGGGCTGCAACGTGCCTAACGTGAAGCTGTCGATGCCGTTTATTTCGGAAAAAGACGATGCGGATATCCGCTTTGGCTGCGAAAAAGACGTTGACTTCATCGCCGCTTCGTTTGTCAGACGGGCGGAAGACGTTCTGGCGATCCGCAAGATCCTGATCGAAATGGGCAAGCCGACGATCCAGATCATCGCGAAGATTGAAAACCAGGAAGGCTTCGACAATCTGGAATCGATTCTGGAAGTTGCGGATGGCGTCATGGTTGCGCGCGGCGATCTGGGCGTTGAAGTTCAGACACAGTATGTTCCGATTTACCAGAAGACGATTATCCATAAGGCGAATGAAATGGGCAAGCCGGTCATCACCGCAACCCACATGCTGGAATCCATGATGGCCAACCCGCGTCCGACCCGTGCGGAAGCGAGCGACGTTGCCAACGCGGTTCTGGATGGCTCCGATGCGATCATGCTTTCAGGTGAAAGCGCGGCCGGCGAATATCCGGTCGAAGCGGTCAGAACGATGGCGACGATTGCGGAAGCGGTCGAAAAGATCATTCCGTACCGTGAGCGTCTGGATCATTCGATCAAGTCCAGCCGCAAGACGGTTCAGGATGCGATCGGCATCGCGGTTTCCGATGCGACGCTGACGCTGCAGAACGTCGGTGCGGTTGTCGTCTTCACCCAAGGCGGCACCACGGCGAAGCGAATCTCCAAGTTCAGACCGTGCGTTCCAATTCTGGCCGTCACGTTCACCAAGAGCACGCAGCGCAAGCTGGAAGCCTATTGGGGCGTAACGCCGATCTTCTCGGATATCCAGAATGAGCTGACCAATGATGACGAACTGGCGAGCACTATCGCCAAGGGCTACGGCTTGAAGCCAGGCCAGCTGATCATCATGTCCGCCGGTTACCCAACGGGCGAAGGCAGCGCCAACATGATGAAGATCATCGAAATAAAATAAGCTGAAAACAGTCCGAAAGGGCTGTTTTTTTCTGACATTCTCCGCTAAAATGAAAAGCAGGATCAAAGAAAAAAAACGAACAGGATGAGGAAATAAGATGATCAAGTTAATCGTATGTGATTTTGACGGAACGATTTTAGAGCGCAGCACTCAGCTGATTTATCCGCGTGTCGCTGAAGCTCTGCGCAAAGCGAAAGCGGATGGGATTGAATTCTGCGCGGCAACCGGCCGCAACGCTCCGGCTGCCCGGCGGATTCTGGAAGGCTCCAAGGTCGAAGGCTGGATGATCGATCTCAACGGCGCGGAGCTGCGCGATCCGCAAGGACAGGTTCGGGCCGTTCAGGCCTTGGATAAGAATCTGGTGCAGCGTCTGCTTCCCAAACTGAGACATCCCGAGGTGCTGACCACGCTGTACAGCGGCGAGCTGAAATATACATTTCTGCCCGTAGAGGAGCACTATCGGCGCTATTTTACAGTTCCTGGCTGCGGCAAAACTCCGCAGAACACGCCGCTGAGTCAGTTTGAAGCGGATTATCGGCAATTCGAAAGACTGGAAGAACTCGCCGACCCGATCTTTAAGGTTGAGATGCGCAGCGCGTCGCTGGACGCTCTGCATCAGATCCGCGGTCAGATCGACGACATACCGCAGATCGCGCTGACTTCGGCGTTTACGCATAATCTGGAAGTGCTTCCGATCACCTGCAACAAAGCCTCCGCGTTAACACAGCTGCAGGAAATCCTCAAGCTGCGGAAAGAAGAGATCGCAGTCTTCGGCGATGATCTGAACGATTTGTGCTTGTTTGAACAGTTTCCCCTCAGCTATGCCGTGGCCAACGCCAAGCCGGAAATCCTCAAGCGCGCTCACGCGGTGATTGGGGCGTGCGATCAACAGGGGCCAGCGGATGTGATCTTCGGTTTCAGCAGCGAAACACGATAAAGAAAACGGATTTCATTTCCATCGCCAACAGAAGCGAAGGGGAGAAATCCGTTTTTTACTGATGACTATACTAAACGTCATTGAAATAGAATAATTGCGATTGACTATTTCCGGCAGAGATGGCGGTAGGCGTTAACTTTTCTGTATTTGCCCAGATCTTCCCGCTTTCGATAGGCGCGCAGTGCGTCGATATCAAACGTTGCATAGACCAGACCGTCTTCCGTTTCGCTCGCTACTGTCAGACAGTTATCCTGGCAATCCCAGACCTGGGGATGAAAGGCGCACGAACATCCCGCTTTTTCTCCCGGCGGATTCGCCATCGCGACGCCGACCTGGTTCTGCATTGCCGCTACGGAAAGCTCCTGAAGGCGGAACGGCTTGATATCGCCGCAGTCGTTGGGAATTAAGATCAGCTCGGCGCCTTGAAGCATAAGCTCCCGGGCACTTTCCGGATATTCCCGGTCGTAACAGATCATCGTGCCAAGGCAGAGATCCTCAAAATGACAGACCTTGAATTCTTCGCCGCTCTCGAGATAACGCTCAAACGAAAAATCACAGGTATGCACTTTACTGTATTTCATGAGCACCGTACCGTTTCGGTCGATGAGATAAGCGCTGTTTTGAGGATATTTCTTCCCTTGAGTAAAAGCCGTGATTTCCACACCGATGGCATGGCGTTTTGCGGCTTGGCAGATTATATTCAATGCGGCGCTTTCATCCGTCAGGGCGTTCTCACACCAGGCGCGGAAGCTGGGGGCGTCTTCCAGACTTTCCACCGGCGTAAGGGTTTCACAGATTTCAGGAAACGCATAGCTTGTCAGGAAGCACTCCGGAAACAGGATAAAGTCGGCGTCCGCCTGCTTCGCTTCCGCGATATAGCGAAGTGCAAGCATCGTGTTTTCCTGAACGTCGGTTGTTTTCGTTTTGTGCTGAACCAGCGCGAGTTTAAATTTATTCATTTTACTTCATCCTTTGCTTTGTTCTGTATTTTGATCACGTATGCAGGAATCAAGATCGAATGCCGCGATCTCCCCGTTTTCAGGATGGAAGTTGCACAGTGACTGGATCACCAGACCATGGCAGACAACGAGGATGTCTCCCAGGCCGCAATAACGCCGCAAGACACGGATCATGCGCTGGCGCATCGCGGGAAGGGATTCCCAGGCTTTTTCTTCGCCCGGCGGATAAAGCCCGTTGCAGGCCTGAAATTCATCGTAATGCCGCGCTGCCTGCTCGTCCGGTAAATAGACATAGGTTTGATCGGCCAGCCATTCGTGCAGATCAGTTTCTACCTGCAGCGGAATCTGGAGGCAGCGGGAAAGAATCGCAGTGCTTTGTAATGCACGGGTGTAAGGCGGGGATAAGATCAGCCGGGCTTGGGCAAGCCGGGGATCGGCCGCCGTCATTTCGATCTCCTGCATGCCTTTGGCGGAAAGGGGCGCCAGATGATTGCCGAATCCCTGATAAATTTTTGCGTCTTTTTCCGTATAATCCGCAGAACCATGACGAATGAGATAAAACATCATAAACTCCCTGATTTCTTTAAATGTGAACAGAAAAAACGCCGATCGTTAAGATTCAGCGTTGTTTTGTTTCGTTTTGGAATGTGTCCGGCTTGGTGTTTCGCCATTTTCAGCTGGGGCTTTTTTTGTTTTTGCCGGTGTGCTTCTCGGCTTGCGTGTCCGCTTTACCACGCCTTCCTCATCCTTATGCGCCGCAGCGGCCGCTTCGCGTTTCTGCTGCATCTGCAGCATCGCGGCCTTCTGGTTCAGGATCACCGGAATGACGATCGGATTGCGGTTGGTCTTCTTATACAGATACGGTTCCAGCGAACTGCGGATACAATTCTTTAATTCGCCGAAGGTCGTTTTCTGCATCATTTTTTTCTTTAAAGCTTCATAAACGATCATTTCCGCTTCCTTCAAGAGCGTCTGACTTTCCTTGATGAAGACGAAGCCGCGGGAAACGATATTCGGCCGGCACAGAATTTTATTCGTGCGCGAGTCGATCGTGACGATGACCGCGACTAAGCCGTTATCGGCCAGAATCTTGCGGTCGCGCAGCACCGCTGTGCTCAAGCCGGATATATCGTTGCCGTCGACATAGATATCGTCGGTCTGGATGCGGGTTTCCGCCTGGAAGACTTCGCCGTCGCGCAGCACCAGCACGTCGCCGTTAGCGCAGATAAACGTATTCTCGCGCGGGACGCCGGTTTCAATCGCGCTCTCCGCATGGATCCGCAGCATTTTGTATTCGCCGTGCACCGGCATGAAGTATTTCGGCTTGATCAGCTGGAGCATCAGCTTCTGTTCCTCTTGGGAACCGTGGCCGGTCGTATGCAGGGAGGTCAGCGGGCTGTTGACCAGCACGTTGGCGCCGACCCGCGTCAGCTGATTGACGACCTGGGAAACGCTGACCGCGTTGCCCGGGATCGGATTGGACGAGAACACGACGGTATCGCCCGGAATGATTTTAATCCAGCGGTGTGTACCGTTGGCAATCCGGCTTAACGCCGCTAACGGTTCGCCTTGGGAACCTGTGCAGACGATGCAGATCTTACTGGCCGGCAACGAATTCAGCTGGTCCGGCGTAATGAAATGCTTCTCCGGAATGGCGATGATGCCGAGCTTGCGTGCAATCTGCACGACGTTTTCCATCGACCGCCCGAAGACGGCGACCTTGCGTCCGCAGGCTACGGCCGCTTCCAGAATCTGACCGACGCGGTTAACGTTGGAGGCAAAGGTGGAAACGATTAAGCGGCCCGGCGTTTTGCGGGTGATTTCCAATAAGGATTTCGCGACTTTTTTCTCACTGATCGAGAAGCCGGAAACCTCGGAATTGGTCGAATCGCTCATCAGAAGGCTGACGCCGATCTGACCGATGTATGCCATTTTCTGATAATCGCTGTTGGTGCCGATCGGGGTCAGGTCGAACTTGAAGTCGCCAGTCTCCACGATCCGGCCATTCGGCGTGTTGATCAAAATTCCCAGAGAATCCGGGATCGAGTGAATCGTGTTGAAGAAGCCGACCTGGAAATGATTGGTCGTGATCCGCGAATCCTCGTTGATCTGCACGAGCTTGACCTGCCGGCTCATCCGCCGTTCCTCCAGCTTTTTCTGAATCAGGGAGCAGGCGAAGCGTGGCGCGTAGATTTTATCGAGCCGGATCGACTGCAGGAAAAACGGAATGCCGCCGATGTGATCCTCGTGTCCGTGCGTAATGATTAACGCCTTGACTTTCGCCTGATTTTTAATCAGATAGGAATAATCCGGAATGACGTAATCGACGCCTAACAGATTTTCTTCCGGAAACCGGACGCCGGCGTCGACGATGATAATTTCATCCTGATGCTCAAAGCAATACATGTTTTTACCGATCTCACCCAAACCGCCCAGAGCGTAGATGAGCGTGTCGGTATCCCGATGAAACGGAGTTTCGACGACCTCGCTGACGGCGCCCGCAGGAATGGACTTCTTGCGGGGAGTTGATTTACGCGGTGCTTTTTTTGCAGGCGTCGCTGCAGTATTTTCTTTCATTATTTACCTCTTTTCTTTATTCTTAAAAAACAATGCACCTGTCTTTTAATGATTGATGTTCGCTTCTTTGCTAACCCCTTGGCAGGGGAGACGATTTCACGGCTAAACCGCGGGATGGCCTGAAATGAATTTCAGCTCCCCGCGGCAGCCAAAAACGATGAGTTTTCTGATTTTATTTATAAAGGGAAACGCCGTTGGAAAGACCGGCAGGAACGAAAAACGGAATTATTCGATCACAATCGCATTTTCAACGGGAGCATACGGATCGTTTTGATTGATCCGGTCATAGAACAGAATGCCGCTGAAATGGTCGATCTCATGCTGCAGGACGATGGCCACATACCCGGATGCCCGGAAAGTCACCTCGCGGTCCTGAAGCATATCGTAGCCTTTGACCTTGATCCGTGCGCTGCGGATGACGTAGCCTGGATGATCGTCGAGAACGGACAGGCAGCCCTCGCCGGATTTCAAATAGGAGTTCTGGACAGACTGAGAAATGATTTTTGCGTTGGCCAGCGCGTATTCGTAATGAATCGGATTGCCGTTTTTATCTTCTTCATCCACAACCACAGCCAGAAGCTGCCTGGGGATGCCGATCTGAATCGCCGCGATGCCGACCGCCGGACGCAGATTCTTGGTTTCCGCCAACTGGGGATCCGTCGATTCCTTGACGTAGGTTAAAAGCTCCATTAACGTATTTTTATCTTCTTCGGACAACGGCAAAGACACCGGCGCTGATTTATCGCGCAGATGGGCGTCATTGTCCTTTACAATGGTATCCATGTTTATGTTCATAAAATCTACCTCACTTTATATAATACTCAAGAAATGCAAAGAAGGAAAGGAAAATTTGACGAAAGCTTTCCATAAATTGATTTTTAAGCGCTTTCTTTTTCTTTCCCTGCCAGAAACCGCCCAATTTTGACGATTCTTTCCCTTATTCTATTCAAAACCAGTCTCCCCGTCACGTCTTTTGATTGTCAAAAACAGAACTTCAATTCTTTTGTGCAGGGCTGGGATTTATGGTAAAATGTCACCAGGAGGCGGATGAATTTGACGCAGAAAAAAAAGACTTCTTTTCGGATGCCGTACCGGTATGATTTGATCATCCATCTCTGTACGCTGATTTTAGCGGTGTTCGGTTTGTTCATGGTCGCTTCGGCAACGATGGGTCTGGCATCGGGCAACGTGATGACGCTGATGAAAACAATCATGAAACAGCTGGCGTTCACGGTTCTGGGATATCTGGGCATGGTGACGATGGCACGCTGGTTTACGTTTGAACGTATGAAGAAAAATATTACGCCGATCGTCAGCCTGACGCTGGTGCTGCTTTTGTTAGCCCTGTGTTGGGAGGTTGGCGGCGCACGGGCCTGGATCAAAATTCCCTTTCCGGGCCAGGAGATCACGATCCAGCCCTCGGAGTTTTCTAAGGTTGTCATCATCATGGTCATGGCGACATATCTGGGCGATATCCGCAACCTGAAGCTGACGGCCAAAGACTTGATGCGCAACCCGCTCTTGATCGTCGGGGGCTTCTGCTTCATCGTCGCAATCCTGCAGTCGGACTTCGGTTCGGCGATCGTCATGGCGGGGATCGCGTGCATCTGTTTTCTGATCCCCTACCATCCCTCGTTAGTACGGCTGCAGAAGATGCTGGTGATGTTGTTGATCATCGGGGTTGTGCTGATCGTATGGATCTTGTCGCCAATGGGCGAACACCTGATCGAAGCGCTGCCGTTTAAGAACTATCAGATCAACCGCTTCACCTCGGCGATGAATCCATTTGCGGATAAATACGGCACGGGCTTCCAGCTGATCAACGGACTGGTGTCCTTTGCCAGCGGCGGATGGCAGGGCGTGGGGTATGGCAAGTCGATTCAGAAATATACGAACTTCCCGGCGGCGAATACCGATTTTATTCTGGCGATTGTCGTCGAGGAATTGGGCATCTTCGGGTTTTTATTGATTTTTATCTGTTACGCACTGATCGTCGGGCGGATGTTTATCTATGCGATCCGGATGAAAAGCCAGCGCGGGCGGATTGTTTTGATCGGCGTTTCAATGTATTTCTTCATTCACTTTTTGTTCAATGTCGGGGGTGTAACCGGCTTGATTCCGCTGACGGGCGTGCCGCTGTTAATGATTTCCGCGGGAGGTTCCAGTACGCTGTCCGTCATGGTGGCGGTCGGCATGGGCCAGGCGGTGATCTCGCAATACCGTCAGGGGAAGATTGAATAAGGCATTAAACGCCAGCCGGCATCAACGGCGAAGGGAAACGCAGGAAGGAAAAGCGGCGGCTATTTAAAAATGAATGTCGCGATTGCTTTGAAAGAAGAAAGAAAAGAATTCCCGAAGCGACTCGGGAATTCCAAAGAAAGGGAGAGGAGAAACAAAGATTGGGGGATAGCATCTTTCGATGCACTACTATCTTGCCCGGGTTTTCCGCCCTTTATACACACAAGGAGTAAAAAAATGCGAATTGTTGCAGGAAAATTTCGTTCCCGGCTGATTCAGGCGCCCAAAGGCGACCAGACCCGGCCGACGCTGGATAAGGTCAAGGAAGCGGTGTTCAGCCGGATTGGTCCGTATTTTGACGGCGGCATTATGCTGGATCTGTTTGCGGGCAGCGGCTCAATGGGACTGGAGGCACTGTCGCGGGGCATCGAGCATGTTTATTTTGTCGACCGCAGTCCGGCCGCGGCAGCCGTGATCAAAGCCAATATTGCTTCACTTCAGGTCGAAGTGCAGTGCGACGTGTGGAAGTGCGACAGCTTCGCGGCGTTAAGACGCTTAGCGGGGATGGGTGTCCAACTGGATTTGGTTTATCTGGATCCGCCTTATCAGAAGCAGCAGCTGCACAAGATCATGATGCAGCTTGACGCGCTGAATCTGATCTGCGATCACGGACAGGTGATTCTGGAGAGTCTGAAGGAAGACGAGTTTGACGAGGCCTACCATCAGCTGCGCCGCGTCAAGGAAGCAACTTACGGCATCAGCCGCATCAGTTATTATCGAAAGGAAACAGAACTATGAAACGAGCATGTTATCCGGGATCGTTCGATCCCCCGACCTATGGTCATCTGGACATCATCACACGGGCATCGTCGGTCTTCGACGAGCTGATCATCGCGATCATGAAGAATCCGAACAAACGCAACGCCTTTACCGAGGAGGAGCGCGTGCGGATGCTGCAGGAGATTACGCGCGATCTGCCGAATGTCAAAGTTGTGGTCGGCCATGGCCTGACGGTGGAATTTGCGAAGTCGATCGGTGCGCAGGTGCTGATCCGCGGGATCCGGGCTGTCATGGACTATGAATATGAACTGCAGCAGGCGACGGCCAATATGTTTCTGGATGAGACGATTGAAACGGTGTTCTTCGTCGCCCGGCCGCGGTATTCCTTCTTATCCTCGTCCGTGTCCAAGGAAATCGCACTGAACAACGGCGATCTGTCGAAATTTATCCCGGAAGCCATCATCGAGGAAGTTGAAGAAGAACTGAATCCGCTGAAGAAGAAAAATGGCGGGGAATAGCGGCGGAGAAAACTGCTGCCCAAAATTTCGCTGACTGCAGGCAGAGTGTCTGCGGAAGAAAGTAGAATTCTCTAAGTGATCTTATTTATAAGGGTAAAGTTAGAAATAAAGGTCAAGCGAGTGCAGTCCGTTCTTAGCTAGCGAGAGGCTGAAAGTGAACGCCGGAAATTAAAAGAGCGCTGCGATGATTCCGAAAATAACGGAATCCGCCGCGTTTTTTTATGGCTTAAGACAACCGGGGAACGACATAAGCACCGGTCAGCCGCGCAGTCTTTGCAGCATCATCAAAAAGAGGAACACGCCGCCGGCCAGGCCGGTCTGCATCAGCCGGTATCCGAGATAACGCAGATAAGTCAGGTGAAGATGCGGCGTGAGCGAGAGGACCTGCAGATGCACGCTGAAGCTGGCAAATCCCAGCACCAGCGTCATCAACAACGCTTTCAGGGGTACTGCCAGCGGCAGCAGCGCCAGATTGTTGGTGCCTAACGAAAACTCGGTTACACATTGGATCGGCAGCCGCCAGGCGGAGGGCAGCTTCATCGTCGCTAAATTCAGCAGCACCAGTGTCAGCAAAAGATACGCTCCGATGAAATATAAGCTGATGCCGGCCTGGACAACCGCGTCTTTTAAATTCTCAAATAAGGAAGGGACAGATCCGCGCGGATCCAATTGCAGGGCAACGGGTGTACTGCGCGTAAAGAACAGCAGCAGCATCACGGCGAAGAATTCCGCCAGCCAGATCATCAAGCCATATTGAAAGGATTGCAGCAGGACCGAACCGCAGGTGATCAAGATAAACGACGGCGTGCTGACCGTAACGCAGCAAGCCAGCCGCCGGCCCTCCGCTTGCGAAAGCCGGCCGTCCCGCACATAATCGTCGATCAGGATCTGTCCGGCGGGCGAGCCGAGAAAAAAGGAAGCGAAGACTAAGGAAAAAGCGTCCGGCGAGATGTGGAACAAGCGCTCGGTAAATCCGAACAGCCGCCGCGAGAGCGCCACCAGCAGCCCCTGACCGTCGAGGATACGGATTACGACCATCGCCGCAAACAACGAGGGCACTAATTTTTCAAACCAGATCGCTAACGCCTGGCAGGATGCCTCATAGGTTACCGATCCATAATAAAGCAGCGCGGCCAGCAGCGTGAAAAAGATGATTGTCATTCCTTTTTTCATAGGCAAAAAGCCTCCTGGTAAAGTGTATGAACCGCAGCTTGAAAAACGAACTACGAAAAGCTTGAAAACTTGAAAAAATTAGCACTTTTAACTTGACAGTGCTAACAAGCTGGATTATACTGTTAGCAGACATCGGGAAAGAGTGCTAAAGGAGGCGGGATGATGCTGACACCAAGGCGGATTGAAATCTTCAAGGCCATTGTCGACGAGTTCGTTCAGACAGCCGAGCCGGTCGGTTCCAAGACTCTGATGGAAAAGTATCAGCTCCCTTACTCCAGCGCAACGATCCGCAACGACATGATGGTCCTGGAAGAAATGGGACTGCTGGAAAAAACACATACCTCCAGCGGCCGCGTGCCTTCCACAAAAGGCTACAAGTTCTATTGCGAACATCTGATGGAACACAGGGTCGACAACCAGCTGGAAGTGGCGGTCCGCCAGCAGCTGGCCAGCAAGCCGCTGAATTTAGACGACGCCATCCGCGAGAGCTGCAACATCCTTTCGCAGATGACGGACCTGACTTCCGGCGTGCTGGGACCGGATGCGAGCCGGCAGCGGCTGGAGCATGTCAAGCTGTTCCCGATCAGCAACCGAAGTGCTGTGGCAGTCTTTATTACCGATCTGGGGCATACGGAAAACCGGACGTTCCAGTTCGACGACGACCTGTCAGTAGAGGATATCCAAACCTGCTGCCAGATTCTGAACGACCGATTGAAGGGCACCTTGATCAAAGACGTCGTGGACAAAATGGATTCGATCAAACCAATCCTGGCAGCGCATGTCAAGCGGCATGAAATGTTGTTTCAGGCGTTTGTCAACGCATTTGTCAAGTTCGCGAGCGAGAATGTGTATTTCAGCGGCCAGAACAACATGCTGTACCAGCCGGAATTTGCCGACATTGAAAAGCTGAAGGAATTGATGGCGATGATGGAGAACCCGAGCCTGTGGCGTCAGATCGGCACCACGGCCAACCCGGAGCTGGCGTTGAAGATGAACGAAAACGCGCAGCTGGTGTGGGTCAACGACATGGCCGTCGTCACCAGCAAGTTCAAGCTCGGTTCCGACGAGGAAGGCCAGCTGATGGTCTTCGGACCATCCCGGATGGATTACGACCGGATTGTTTCACTGCTGGAACTGGTCAGTCAGTCGATCGAGAGTTTATACGGAAAAGGAGGCAGCCATGAATAACCAGGAAGAAATGAAAAAAGACGAGCTGAACGCCGCGCCGGAAACGGCGGAGGCAGCGGGCGAAACCGAAGAAAAAACGGCAAGTCCGCAGGAAAAAACGGCGGAGCCGGCCGCGGAAGAAGCGCCGGAGCAGCCGGAAGAAAAAAAGGAAGACAAGAAAGACGAGAAGAAGAAAGGCTTCTTCTCCAAGAAGAATGAAATTGAAGAACTGAAGACACGGATCAGCGAGCTGGAAGGCGAAAACGTTAAATTGAAGAACGAATACCTGAAAGCCTACGCGGATACGGAGAATACCCGGCGGCGTCTTCAGCAGGAAGCTGAGCAAACCCGGAAATACCGGATTCAAAGTTTCGCGCTCGACATCCTGCCGGTTCTGGACAATCTGGAACGGGCGCTGGCGATCGAGCCGACACCGGAAACTGAAAGCTACCGCAAAGGCGTCGAAATGATTTATCAGCAGCTCATTCACGCGCTGACCAAAGAGGGCGTGAGCGAGATCGAAGCGCAGGGCAAGGAATTTGATCCGAATTTCCATCAGGCTCTGATGATGGAAGCCGTCGAGGGCGTTGAGCCCAACCACGTCACCGAGGTACTGCAGAAGGGCTACATGTTAAAAGATCGGATTCTGCGCGCCGCGATGGTCAAGGTCAGCGAATAAGCAAACAAGTGAAAACGTGTAAATAAATAAGGAGGATTTCAATTATGGGAAAAATTATCGGTATTGACTTAGGTACAACCAACAGCTGCGTCGCCGTCATGGAAGGCAACGAAGCGAAAGTAATCACCAACCCGGAAGGCAACCGCACCACACCGTCCGTCGTCGCGTTTAAGAACAACGAACGGATTGTCGGCGACGCGGCGAAGCGTCAGGTCGTCACCAACAAGGATTCGATTATTTCGATCAAGCGGAAAATGGGCACGAATGAGAAAGTCCAGCTCAACGGCAAGGAATACACGCCGCAGGAAATTTCCGCGATGATCTTAGGCTACATGAAGGACTATGCGGAAAGCTATTTAGGCGAGAAGGTCGACAAGGCGGTCATCACCGTTCCGGCTTACTTCAACGACGCGCAGCGTCAGGCAACGAAAGACGCCGGCAAGATCGCGGGCCTGGAAGTGGAACGGATCATCAACGAACCGACAGCGGCAGCGCTGGCATTCGGTATCGACAAGACTGACAAGGAACAGAAAGTCCTCGTCTTTGACCTGGGCGGCGGTACGTTCGACGTTTCGATTCTGGATCTGGCCGACGGCACCTTTGAAGTTCTGGCAACCGCAGGCGACAACCATTTAGGCGGCGATGATTTCGATAACGTGGTCGTCGACTGGATGGCAGATCAGTTCAGAAAAGAAAACGGCATCGATCTGAAGCAGGACCGGATGGCGCTGCAGAGAATGAAGGAAGCGGCGGAAAAGGCCAAGAAGGATCTGTCCGGTATGGTTCAGACACAGATTTCCCTGCCGTTCATCAGCGCCGGCGCAGCCGGACCGCTGCACTTTGAAGCGACGCTGACCCGCGCACAGTTTGACGCGATGACCAAATCGCTGGTCGACCGCACGGTTGTTCCGGTTCGTCAGGCGTTGAAGGATGCCGGCTTAACCAAGAACGATATTGATCAGGTCCTGTTAGTCGGCGGCTCAACCCGAATCCCGGCGGTTCAGGAAGCTGTCCGTCAGGAATTAGGCAAGGAACCAAACCGTTCCGTCAACCCGGATGAAGTCGTAGCCTTGGGCGCGGCGATCCAGGGCGGCGTCATCAGCGGCGACGTCAAGGACGTCTTACTGCTGGACGTTACACCGTTAAGCTTAGGTATCGAAACGCTGGGCGGCGTCATGACCGTGCTGATCCCAAGAAATACAACGATCCCGACTTCCAAGAGCCAGGTCTTCTCGACAGCGGCGGACAATCAGCCGGCGGTTGATATCCATGTCCTGCAGGGCGAACGTCCGATGGCCAACGATAACAAGACGCTGGGCAACTTCCAGTTAGGCGGCATCGCACCGGCCCGCCGCGGCGTTCCGCAGATCGAAGTTACCTTTGACATTGACGTCAACGGTATCGTCCACGTTTCAGCGAAGGACAAGGGCACAGGCAAGTCCCAGTCGATCACCATCTCCAACTCTTCCGGATTAAGCGATGAAGAAATCGACCGGATGGTTCGTGAGGCGGAAGATCACAAGGCGGAAGACGATAAGCGCAAAGAAGAAATCGAATTGAAGAACCGCGCGGAAGCGTTCATCAATCAGATCGACGAAACGCTGAATACGGAAAACGCGAATGTCACCGATCAGCAGAAGGAAGAAGTCAAGAAGCTGCGCGACGAGCTGCGCACGGCGATTGACAACAACGATATCGACACGCTGAAGACCAAGATGGAACAGCTTGAAAAGGCAGCCAACGATATGGCTCAGGCGATGTATCAGCAGCAGGCGGGTGCTCCGGGTGCTGATGCGGGCGCAGGCGCTCAGGATGACAATGTCGTCGACGCCGATTTCAAGGAAAAGAAATAACAATTCACGCCGCACAAAAATCCTGGTTTCCATACTGGGATTTCTGTGTTTGAGCGTGCTGATCAGCGGTTGTTCCCGCACCCCCAAGAACAACGCCGGTCAGTTGGAAAATGCGGACAACGCCGTGCTGACAAGCTCGCTGAGCGAGGAACAGCTGGCGCATGTCAAAGAATGCAACGGCCGCCGCGTCAGCAGCGATCAGCCGGTGGAGCTCGTCGTGATGAACGGCGGCAAACCGGAACCGTTTGCCGTGCTGCAGCCGGGGCAGCTGGTTCAGTTAAAAGAAATCAACGATCCGAATCTGATCACTTCACAATATCTGCCCTTGGATGGAATGGATCAGGAGGGCGGTGCGCAGGTATTGGTCAACGCGCTGGAGGTCACGCCTTCCGGTCGCTGGCTGAATCCGACCAATCATTTATTGGAAAAGGATTTTGCGGTGAAGCTGAAGGCCGGCACCCGGATGCTGGATGACAACGGCGAAACGATCCTGACGACCAGCACGGATCAGCAATGGCTGGTGTATGCCCAGAAGGACGGCGCTTACGGCGTTGAGCTGCAGGGACGAATCGTCTGGGTGGATTCCGCTCAGGTTGAAGAAACGATCGCCCGGTCAGGCAGTGCCGGACCGGCGGCTACGTCGCTGCCAGTGCTGATGTATCACTTCTTTTACAGCGAAGCCGATGGTCAGAGCCGCGAAAACGTGAACTTTGTCGAGGTGGAGGAATTCCGCGGGCAGCTGCAGGCCCTGCAGGAGAGCGGCTACGTCGCGCTGACGATGCGCGAAGTGGAAATGATGATGAAGGGCTGGGCGGATGTGCCGGAGAAATCGGTCGCGATTACGATCGACGACGGCGATCCGACAGTCTATCAATACGCTTATCCGGTATTAAAGGATTTCGGCTATAATGCGACGCTGTTTCTGATCACGGGCTGGATGAATCCGCAGCTGCCGTATGAGTTTTTCCAGATGCGCGAGGATGGCTTAGAGCTGCAGTCGCATTCCTTCCTGATGCATCAGGGCGGATGCAAGGCCGGCCATGGCGGACGGATCCTGTGCGTCGATCACGATGAGGGCGTTGCGGATACCCGGCAGTCGCTGGAATATGTCGACGGCGGCTTCGTCTACTGTTATCCGTTTGGCGACGTGAACGATCACGCCGTAGAAATTTTACAGGAAGCTGGGGTTCAGCTGGCTTTTACGACAGAATATGGTAAAATAAAACCCGGAATGGATTTGTACAGGCTGCCGCGGATCCGGGTGACCGGCGGCGCGGGCCTGGACCGGTTCATCAAAAGTATAGAGTAGCAGGAGGGTGATGTTTTATGAGCGAAAAGCGCGACTATTATGAAGTCCTGGGCATCAGCAAAGGCGCTTCCGATGATGAAATAAAAAAAGCCTATCGAAAACTGGCGAAGCAATACCATCCGGATGTGAACAAGGAACCGGGTGCAGAAGAAAAATTTAAAGAAGTCAACGAGGCCTACGAAGTGCTCAGCGACCCGCAGAAACGGGCGACCTACGATCAGTTCGGTCATGCGGGAATGGACGGCATGGGTGCCGGCGGCTTCGGCGGTGGTTTTGGCGGCGGCGGATTTGACGATCTGAACGATATCTTCGGATCGTTCTTCGGCGGCGGCTTTGGCGGCGGCGGATCCCGGGCCCGGTCCAACGGCCCGCGCAAGGGTCAGGACCGCTACATGCAGATGAAGATCAGTTTTATGGACGCGATCTTCGGCAAGACGGAGACGATCACGATCGACGTGGATGAGCAGTGTTCTCAATGCATGGGAACCGGCGCGCATTCTAAGGATGACGTTACCGTCTGTCCGACGTGTCACGGATCCGGAACGGTTGTTACGCAGCAGCGGACGCCGTTCGGAGTATTCCAGTCCCAGAGTGTCTGTCCGGACTGCGGCGGCACGGGTAAGAAAATCCGTAAAAAATGCTCCAAGTGCGGCGGCAAGGGTTATGAACATAAACGCGTGAGCGTCGACGTCAAGATCCCGGCCGGCATTCAGTCCGGGCAGCAGCTGCGGGTATCCGGCAAAGGTGAACGCGGCGCCAACGGCGGATCAAACGGCGATCTGTATATCGAGATCATGGTCATGAAGCACGATTACTTTGTGCGCGACGGCCGGAATATCTACATTACGATTCCGATTTCTTCAGTGGATGCGACGCTGGGCTGTTCGGTCGACGTGCCGACGGTTTATGGCGATGTCGAGCTGACGATTCCTTCAGGAACACAGAACGGCCAGCAGTTCCGACTGAAAGGCAAGGGCGTGAAAGATCTGCGCGGGTCTGGTCAAGGCGATCAGCTCGTTGAGGTGAAGATCGAAATCCCGAAGAAGCTGAGCGGCGAAGAAAAAGAAATGTATGAAAAGCTGCGCAAGCTGCAGGCGAAAGGCGGGAAGGAATCCGTCTTCGACAAGTTCAAGAAAGCTTTTAAATAACGATGGAAAGGGTTTCGGGACAACGAACCCTTTTCTTAAAAATTTTGTTTAGCACTCTATTGACTAGAGTGCTAAAAGTGATATACTAACGAGTGTAAGGAGGGACATCCTATGAATATTGATCAGATGACAGAACGATTGCAGCGGATCTTAATGGAAGCGATCCAGCTGGCGCAGGCGCAGGGCCAGAGCGAGCTGAACGTCGAGCATTGCCTGAAAGCGATTTTTGAAGACGACGGCATCGACGGCTTGTGGCAGCGGCTGGGACAGGACAAGCAACGGACGCTGCAGATCGTCGACAGTTATATGAAACGGCTGCCTTCCAGTACTTCCGGCGCTCAGCCGAACCTCTCCCGCGAGGTGAATCAGGCGTATCAGGAAGCGCTGAAGTGGAGTCAGGCACACGAAGAAACCTATATGAGTTCGGTAGCATTTCTGATCGGCTTGTTGTTCGGCGGCAGCGCCGTCGCCAAGGCGATTCTGGAAGCAACCGGAATTACGAGAAAAGCGCTTGAAAAAGCAGAGGAAGAAAGACGAGGTGGAATGAAGATGAATGAACAGAACGCGGAAAATCAACTGGACGCGCTGCAGAAATACGGGCACGATCTGGTCGAGGACGTCAAGAGCGGCAAGATTGATCCAGTTATCGGCCGGGATGAGGAAATCCGGCGGGTTATCCAGATCCTGTCGCGGAAAACAAAGAATAACCCGGTGCTGATCGGCGAACCGGGCGTCGGGAAGACGGCGATTGTCGAAGGCATCGCATGGCGGATCATGAACGGCGACGTCCCGTTCGGCTTGAAGGAAAAGAAACTGATCGAGCTGGATATGGGCGCACTGATCGCCGGCGCAAAATACCGCGGCGAGTTTGAGGAACGGCTGAAAGCAGTGCTGAACGAAGTGAAGCAGGCGGACGGCAACATCATCCTGTTTATTGACGAGATTCATAATCTGGTCGGTGCGGGCAAAACGGAAGGCTCCATGGACGCGGCCAATCTGTTGAAGCCGATGTTGGCGCGGGGCGAGCTGAAGTGTATCGGCGCGACGACGTTTGACGAATACCGCAAGTATATTGAAAAGGATGCGGCGCTGGAACGCCGGTTCCAGAAAGTTCAGGTCGATGAACCGTCCGTGGAAGATACAATTTCCATCCTGCGGGGTTTGAAGGATCGGTTTGAAAGCTATCACGGCGTGCAGATTCTCGATGAAGCGATCATCGCCGCGGCGACACTGTCCAATCGGTATATCACCGATCGGTTTTTGCCGGATAAAGCGATCGATTTGGTCGATGAAGCCTGCGCTTCGCTGCGGGTGGAGATGGATTCGATGCCGACGGAGCTGGACGAGTTGATGCGGCGGATCATGCAGCTGGAAATTGAAGAAACGGCGCTGAAGAAGGAAACCGACGCCAAGACGCTGCAGCGGCTGGAGGAGCTGCGCAGGGAACTGGCGGATCTGAAAGAAGAAAAAGAAATCAAATACAACCAATGGCAGCAGGAAAAGCATAAGCTGGACGAAGCCAAGGTTTACAAGGAGCAGCTGGAAAAAGCCCGCCTGGACTTCACGCAGGCACAGAACGAAGCGCGTTATGAGGAAGCGGCGAAGCTGCAGTATGATACGATCCCGACGCTGGAGCGGAAAATCCGCGAGTCGGCACAGAATAAAAAAGAGGAACACATGATCCAGGAGATCGTCGACGAGGAACAGATCGCCAAGGTCGTTTCCCGCTGGACGCACATCGAGGTCAGCAAGCTGATTGAAACGGAACGGCAGAAATTATTGCATCTGCAGGATGCGCTGGCGCAGCGGGTCATCGGTCAGGATGGGGCGCTGGAGCTGGTCACGGAAGCGATTCTGCGGTCCAAGGCGCAGATCCAGGATGAAAACCGGCCGATTGGTTCGTTCTTGTTCTTAGGCCCGACCGGCGTCGGTAAGACTGAAGTGGCCAAGGCGCTGGCGGAACAGCTGTTTGACGATGAATCGAAGATCATCCGGATTGATATGAGCGAATACATGGAGAAGCACAGTGTGTCGCGGTTAATCGGCGCGCCTCCGGGATATGTCGGTTACGATGAGGGCGGTCAGCTGACGGAAGCAGTGCGCAGAAAGCCGTATTCCATCGTGCTGCTGGACGAAGTGGAAAAGGCTCATCCAGACGTCTTCAACATCCTGCTTCAGATTCTGGACGACGGCCGGATCACCGATAACAAGGGCGTCACCGTCGACTTCAAGAATACGCTGATCATCATGACCAGCAACCTCGGTTCGCAATATGCGTTTGACAGCGATAAGGAAGAGCGTAATCGCCGGTATATGGACGAAGTCCATAAGTATTTCAAACCGGAATTCGTCAATCGGATCGATGAGATCATCGTCTTCAATGCCTTGAACAATGAAGTGCTGATCAAGATCGCCGATAAGTTCCTGCATGAACTGGCTGGCCGGTTAGCGAAGAAGGATATTGCGCTTGAAGTCACCGACGCGGCAAAGGCGAAGATCGTTGAGCTGGGCGTGGATCCGGTCTTCGGAGCGCGGCCGATGAAACGGCATATCCAGAGAACGATTGAAACCTTGATTGCCCGCAAGATGATTGAACGTGGCAATGAGGGCAACTGCACGATGAAGGTGGACGTGGAGAATGGGCAGTATGTTCTGCATGTGATTGAAAATCCTGAAGTGATCTAAAACAAAGAGGTCGGAGAAATCCGGCCTTTTTTGTTGTCTCAGGGAGTTAGGAAGTTCTTTTTTGAATAACCGTTCATGAAAGAAAATAGGACGTTGATAATACTTTCTGACTTTTATTTGTTTTTAAAGACAAAATAAGTCTTATGCCACATTTGCATTAATAATATTAGAGGAAAAAATAAATTATTCACTATAATGTTAAAAGAAAAAGACGATAAAATTTGGCTATATTGTGTGTTGCATAAGAACTTATGGTTTTCCAGGCACAAGTCCTTTAATATCTTCTAGTATTATAATCTTTCGCATGCCTTTGATAATATTGAACAGATATCGTAAAGATATTCACCACACCTTTTTTGTTTCAACTGTTTAGGAACATGCGCCAGAGCGCCTTCTTCTCCGTGAATAAAATGGATTACCGGACAATCCGGGAAGAAAGGAGGACACAATATGAAAGTCATCGACATCAGTCAGTATGATGGAAATGTGGATTTTCGGCAGGTCCGGGCGTCCGGCGTGGAAGCGGTGATGCTGCGGTCAAGCTGGGGTCACTTCGTTGAAGACTTGCGCTTTCGTGAGAATGTGCGTAAATGCAACGACGCGGGGCTGCCATACGGACTGTATCATTACAGCTATGCTTTAAACGAATCCGAGATGATGCGTGAGGCCGAAAAGTTGATCGCGCTGGCCCGGCATTTTTCTCCGCGCATGCCGGTCGCAATCGACATGGAAGATGCGGACGGTTATAAAGAACGCCACGGAACACTGTATAACAAAGCGCTGAATACTGAAATCTGTCGCTACACCTGCCAGAAAATTGAAGAAGCCGGCTTCTATCCGATGGTTTACGCAAGTCTTGACTGGTTTCTTAACAAGCTGATCTTGAGCGAGCTGGACCGCTACGATCTGTGGCTGGCCCAATGGAATGTCAACGGACCGTCGCTGCCCTGTGGGATGTGGCAATATACGAGCAGCGGATCTGTGCCCGGCGTGCCCGGCCGCTGTGATCTGAATACCGCGTATAAAAACTATCCGGTGATTATCGGCGAGAACGAAGAGGGGGGACAGGATATTCAGTGGATTAATCCGTATGTTACGGTGCAGGTCGTGCGCGGCGTCGGCCGCCGCAACATCTATTATGTGCGCAATGCCGTGATTTCAGGAA
Organism: Holdemania sp. 1001302B_160321_E10; assembly: GCF_015552275.1. Classification (NCBI taxonomy): domain Bacteria; kingdom Bacillati; phylum Bacillota; class Erysipelotrichia; order Erysipelotrichales; family Erysipelotrichaceae; genus Holdemania; species Holdemania sp. 1001302B_160321_E10. The sequence continues at coordinate 28,355 of NZ_JADNEM010000012.1, forward strand.
CCGTGATCGCGGAGCTGAGCCCGGGCGAAAGCTTGCCTGTGGATTTAATCAGCGCTACGATTCTGGAAGATGGCTACAAGTGGATTAAAGTTGATCTGGGACAAGGTGTGGTCGGCTATATGCAGGTCGATCTGGACTATCTTCGCTTTCTGATTTAAAAAGCGAATTCCGAAGAATTCGCTCGACGCTTATTTATAGACAGAATAAAAATCTTTGAGCTTGGCCTTCTTATCAGGGCTGAGCTCGCTTTTCTTTATGCCCTGAATCGCGCCTTCCAGCGCGTACAAGCGGTGGATACAGGCGGAAGGATCGACAGCCCGGATTTTTAACCAGGCTTGCTGGGCGCCCAGCGCGATCAGCTGATCCGCGGTGGTGATTCCAACTTCGTTCAGCTGGCGTTCCAATTCTTTTCCCAGATTCGGCAGCTTTGATAATTCACCCATACGTTTGTCTTCTTTCTCTATTTTCAGTGTAGCGGAATGATGCTCGAAAAACAAGGCGAAAATACAAAAAAGCCTTGCGAGAAGGCTTCTTTTGACTTATCGGTTGTAGTATTCGACAACCAGCAGTTCGTTGATTTCCTGATTCAGTTCGTTCCGTTCCGGCAGGCGGACATAGGTGCCCTTTTTGTTTTCCTTATCAACGGTAACGAAAGCCGGTGTGTTCAGCGTTGCTTCCAGCGCATCGGCGATGCAGGCCATCGACTTGGACTTTTCCTTAACTTCAACCGTAGAACCCGGCTTTACCGTGAAGGAAGGGATATCGACCTTCTTGCCGTTAACCAGGATATGACCATGGTTGACTAACTGACGGGCAGCACGGCGAGTTCTGGCGAAGCCCATGCGGTAAACGATGTTATCCAGACGGGATTCCAGCAGGCACAGGAAGTTGTGACCCTTAACGCCAGCCATCTTTTCCGCTTTCACATAAGTGTTCGCGAACTGACGTTCGTTAACGCCATACATGTTTCTGATTCTCTGCTTTTCACGCAGCTGCGTGCCGTAGTTGCTCAGCTTAATCCGCTTTGTCGGTCCGTGCTGACCTGGCGCATAAGTGCGGCGCTGCAGTTCCTCGCCTGTTTCCAGGATCGAGAAGCCCAGACGACGGGAAATTTTCCAAACTGGTCCAGTATTTCTTGCCATTTTCAATTCCTCCTTGTGTGTTTTATGGCACATAAAACAACAACAGGTACAAATCATTGACGCAGGGTGTTGGTAGACGGCAGTTTCGCTTGAAGCAGCAAGTTACTTCTGCTCTGGAAAGAATTCCAGTACCAACGCCGGTTGCGCAACTTTGTAAGCTGCTATTATTAAACGCTAGGTAAGTATAGCAGATTTCTTCGCTCCCTGTCAATCGAAAAATGAAATAAATCCCTTTAGATAAAGGCGTTTTGCGGGAATCAGAGTTGAATTGTGAACGAGGGGCAGTTTATAATGAAAAAATGAGCGCCGCAGGGAAATTCAAACCGGCGGCAGGAGGAAAAAAGATGCAATTTACAACGATCGATCAACACAATTACCGCCAGACTTGCTGTCTGAGCGTGACGCCGGAACAAAGCGGATATTTGAGCAGCGCGCCGATGATTTTAGCTCGCGCTTATGCGTATCGCCATCAAAACAGCGAAGTAAGTCTGATCGAGGAAGGAACAGACAAACTTGGTCTGATAATGACGCGGGAAACAGATTTGGGAACAACGGTCATTCTTGTTCAATTCTTTATTGATCAGCGGTTTCAGGGCCGGGGCTATGGCCGGAAGGCGATGGAGCTGCTGCTGCAAAGCCTGCGTGAACGCCGGCTAAAACGCGTTGTTTTATGTTACCGTGAGGCAGATCAGGCCGCGGCGCGATTGTATCGGTCGTTGGGCTTTACGGAAACCGGCGAGCGGGACGATGATGAAATTCTGATGGAACTGATCCTTTAAATGATGAGAAAAGTTGGACTTTGCGGCGTTTTCCATCTGGAATAAGAAGTTGTCAAAAACTTGATTTTAACCTATGAGAGTTTGTCGCTTTATGATAAAATAAGAACTAAGAGGTGGTATGCGTTGGAGAAGGTACTGGAAATTCTGACACGAAAAGAAGTGATCATCGCCATGGTGGTCATTCTTGTTCTTTTTATAATCTGGTTCATCGTGCGAAAGGTAAAGATTAAAAACTGCAAGGCGCAGCTGTCGGAGCTGGAAGTCCGGTACAACTCGATCAAGAGCGTGCCGCTGCCGTTTAAGCTGAACAAAGCCGTGGCGATTGCTCGCGTCAATCAGGAGACGATGGCGCAGGTCACGCATTGCAAGGATGATTTTGAACTGGCGCAGGCCAATCTGAAGCAGATCGCGCAGATGCTGGCGGACACGGAAGACATGGTTCTGGTCGGTAAGCTGAAAGACGCGCGCATCAACCTGGACGATCTGGACAACATGATGGAGCTGGGCGAGGAACAGGTCCATCAGCTGGAAGCGTTCCTGGATAAAATTCTCGAAAAGGAAACAGCGCAGCGGGCGGAAGTCACGCAGATGAAGGAAGAATTCCGGACGCTGAAGCTGCAGGCGCAGGAAAAGAGCGCGCAGCTGTCGTTCTGTTGGGAGACGATAGAAAACCGGATCGCCGCGACGGAGAAAATGTTCTCGGCGTTTGAGGAGTGGATGTATGCGTCGGAATTTGAAAAAGCTTCGGAAGAGCTGGTAGAAATCCGCGAAGCGCTGGGGGATCTGACCGATATCATCAATAACCTGCCGCAGCTGCTTCAGGAAGCGCGCGGACTGATTCCGAATTTGATCGACGAGGTTTCGCGCAGTTATTCGATGCAGAAACAAAAGGGCGTTTATCTGCACCATCTGGAAGTGCCGCGCAATCTGGAAGTGATCAGCGAGACGCTGAAAGAAGATCTGGCTGCACTGAAGCAGGGGACAGCCGTTCATATCCGGGCGCATCTGGACGAGGATAAAAAGCGGCTCAGTCAGTTGTTGGCGCAGATTGAAAAAGAAGGCCAGAGCTATGACGAAATGCGTCAGGCTGAGGAAAAAGCAGAAAAGACCGTGCTGCAGCTGAAAGAAAACAGTCAGTATGTCCGCCAGCTGATGGCGAAGGTTTCCGTGCGGTTTGGGATCGAGGATCTGAGTGATCAGATTAAACTGCGCGAGCAGCGGATCATTGAAATCGAAGATATGCGCGTCAAGATCATGCAGATGATCAAAGGCAATTCCGTTCCGGCTTCGACGATTTTGATTTCCCTGAAAGAGCTTCAGCAGGAAGCCGACGCCGTGCTGACTGAGGTCAACCAGCTGAAAGCGCGGCTGGACAGCGCCTGCAGCGACGAGGCCCGGGGGAAGAAGCAGCTGCTGAAGCTGCAGCTGATCATGAATGAGATGCAGGTCAAAATCCGCAAGAACAAACTGCCGGCGATTTCCGCCACCTATGAAGGTGATCTGGCGCGGGCTGTCGAATATGTCCGCTCGATTGAAGATCTTTTAACCGATACGCCGCTCAATGTGCAGCTGATGAACGCCACGCTCAACGACGCGATCGATTATATTTACAAGCTGTACAACAATGTGAACAACCTTGTCGCCATGGCGATCATGGTGGAGAATACGATTGTTTTCGGGAATAAATACCGTTCGACGTATCCGGATATCGACTCCGAGCTGACCCGGGCCGAGCTGTGCTTCCGCAACGGCGAATACACGCAGGCGCTGACCGTGGCGCTGGCGACGATTGAACGAATCCATCCGGGTTCGTATGAGAAGCTGATAAAGGAGAATGCGCAAAGTGCTGCCTGATAACGCGATTTATTTTGATAACGCCAGTACGACGCCGGTGCATCCGGAAGTCCGCAAACTGGTCAACTCGCTGTTGGAAACATCGTTCGCCAACAGCGAATCTTTGTATGATGAAGGGATGGAAATTTCCCGCCTGATGGAAAAAAGCCGCACGCAGATTGCTTCTCTTCTGAAAGTGCAGCCGCATGAAATTATTTTTACCAGCGGCGCCAGCGAGGCCAACAACATGGCGGTCAAGGGCGCGGCGTTTGCCGCGATGGGCAGGAAAAACCATCTGATAACGACGAAGGTCGAACATTCCAGTGTCGCCAACGCGATGCGTCAGCTGGAAGAGGTGTTCGGGTTTGACGTGACCTGGCTGGACGTCGACGAACGCGGCGTCGTCCGTCTGGATCAACTTGAGCAGGCGCTGAGCGAGAAAACGGCGTTGGTTTCGATCATGGCGGTCAATAATGAAGTCGGCAGCGTCATGCCGCTGGAAGCCATTAAGAAGATCGTCCGGAAAAACAGCCACGCCTTGCTTCATATCGACTGCGTCCAGGCACTGAAGCGAATTGATCTGGATCTGAGCCAGGTCGATCTGGCAAGCTTTTCCGCGCATAAGATCGAGGGCTTGAAGGGCAGCGGCTTTTTGATGAAGAAGCAGCATGTGAATCTGGTGCCGATCATCAGCGGCGGTCAGCAGGAACAGGGACTGCGCGGCGGCACGGCCAATTCCGTAGCCGACATCGCGCTGGCCAAAACTTTGCGTTTGGCTCTGGAAGAACAGACGCAGTACCGGATGGTGACCCGCCAGCTGAATCGGCGGATGCGCGAAGGGCTGGCCCAGCTGCCTGAAATTGAAATCAACAGTCCGGACGACGGCGTCAGCGCAATTTTAAATTTCTCATGCAAAACGATCCCGTCGGAAGTCATGATGAACGCGCTTAACAGCCGGAATATCTGCGTTTCCGCGCAGAGCACCTGTTCCAGCAAGTCCAAAACGCCATCCCATGTCCTCAAGGCGATGGGGATGAGCGATAAGCGGGCACTGTCAAGCATCCGCTGCAGTTTTTCCAGCCGCAACACGCCGGAAGAAGTCGATCGATTTCTGCGGGAACTGAAGGAGATATTACATAAATATGGAACCCATTCACTATGATCACATTTTAGTCCGTTATGGCGAATTGTCGACCAAGGGTAAAAACCGTAAGGATTTTATCAAAAAGCTGACCGACAACATCCGCGCCTCGTTAAGCGCTTATGACAAATTGACGTATGAGCGGACCTTTGACCGCTTATATATTCACCTGCATGGAACGGAACCGGAGGAAATCTGCGCGATTCTGAAGGAAATCTTCGGCCTGAGTTCATTTTCCCTCTGCCTGAAAATCCGTTCTGATCTCGACGCGATGGTGGAAACCGGCTATCAGGTGGCGATGGAACGCGGGCAGGGGACGTTTAAAGTTGAAACCCGCCGTCATGATAAGAAATTCCCGATGGTCAGCGATCAGATCAATCGTGCCGTCGCGACGAAAATCTTGAAGGAAAGCGAAATGAAGGTCGACGTCCACCACCCAAATCTGCGGATCGGGATTGAGGTCCGCGAAGAATTTACTTATGTGATGGCCGATACCGTCAAAGGCGCCGGCGGCTATCCGGTCGGCATGGGCGGCAAAGCACTGCTGATGCTTTCCGGCGGCATTGATTCGCCGGTCGCCGGCTACCTGACGATGAAGCGGGGCGTGGAGATCGAATGCATTCACTATGCCTCCCCGCCGTATACCTCCAGCAGCGCTCAGAAAAAAGTGTTGGACTTAGCCGGGATCATCTCGAAATACCAGGGCAGCATCAAGGTGCATATCATTCCGTTTACCGATCTGCAGCTGGCGATTTACAAGCATTGCGACGAAAGCTACGCGATCACGATCATGCGCCGGATGATGTATCGGATTGCCGAGCGGGTCGCGCAGAAATACAAATGCCTGGCGATCGTCAACGGTGAAAGTATCGGACAGGTCGCTTCGCAGACGCTGGAAAGCATGCAGACGATCAATCACGTTATCGACATGCCGGTAATCCGGCCGGTCGTCACCTATGATAAACTTGAAATCATCGACGTGGCCCGCCGCATCAACACCTATGAAACGTCGATTCTGCCATTTGAAGACTGCTGCACGATCTTTACCCCGAAGAATCCGGTGACCAAGCCGCATCCGGAAAAAGCGGAAAAGATGGAAGCCGGCTGGGATTTTGAAGCCTTGATCGACGAGTGCATTGAGAAAATGGAAACCGTCGTCGTCACACCCGCAACGCCGCAGGAAGACGACCTGTTTTAAACAAAATAGATATAAATGAAGCATAAGCTTTCTAATTCAGCCGGGAAGTCGTGAAGGACCCCGGCTTTTTCCATTTCTTCCCAAGCGTTCGTTTTGATTTCACCTGAATGTCTTCTGACAAAGACAGCCATACTGTTATTGAGGTGAGAAAAATGATGGATTATCGTAAACGCGAGTATCAGTGTCCTTCCCGGAAAAGCCAGAACGATTACAAGTATGAGATGGCTTACGAGTTGGGCGCCGATTACCAGGAAGCCCTGGTCGAACGCAAAAGCGAGTATCTTCAAAATGTGAAGCAAAAAGAAATTTGCAAGCATGCCACCGAATTTGGACAGGAGATGGAAATCATGAACAATCAGAACAACCAGTACAGCCAGAACAACAACGACCGTCAGCATCAGTCTGACCGCCAGCACAACCAGGAAAACAGCCGTCAGAACAACCAGTACCGCTCTGAATTCTCGCAGGAAAATCAGTTCCAGCAGAACAACAACGATCGTCAGCACCAGTCCGATCGTCAGAACAACCAGAGCAACAGCCGTGAGAACAACCAGTACCGTTCTGAATTCTCGCAGGAAAATCAGTTCCAGCAGAACAACGACCGTCAGCATCAATCCGATCGTCAGCGCCAGTCTGACCGTCAGAACAATCAGGAAAACAGCCGTCAGAACAACGAGTACCGCTCTGAATTCTCGCAGGAAAACGAGTTCCAGCAGAACAATGACCGTCAGCACCAGTCTGATCGTCAGCGCCAGTCTGACCGTCAGAACAACCAGAGCAATCGTCAGAACAACAAATAACGACCGATCTCATCGTGATCAGTCCAGTAAAGGAGCGGGAAACCGTTCCTTTTCTGTTTTATCGCCGGCAGGCAGATTTTTCAACATGGAAATCAGAAAATAAGTTTGAGGTTCAGCTTCTGCATAAAAACAGAATTCTGGAAAGTGAGGATCAGAAGCAAAAGCGAGCCGAAGCAGAGGTTTTCGTGATGGCGTGCAAAAGTTTGTTTCTCCTGTGCAAGAAGCCGTTCTTGTCCCACTATAATAAATAATAAAGAAAAGGAGAAACCATGAAGAAAAGACAAAGCGAGCTGATCCGCTGGATTCTGCAGTCGCCGGGCCTTCCTTTTGAAACGGCGTTGGAGAAACTCCATGTTTCCAAACGTACGCTCTACTATGACATTGAAGAAATAAATTATTGTTTGCGCCATTGCGCGCAGCTGAAAAAAATCGCGGGACAACTGGTCTTTGTGGGCGATCTGCAACGGGTCAGCCAGATGATCGCCGATCAGGAACTCACGCTGCAGGGAACGGAGGAAAAGCTGGAGTTTATTTTATATAAAATTCTGTGTGATGATTTTCCAAGATTGGAACAGATGGAACAGAAGCTTCAAATCAGTCATTCCACGATGACCTATCTGATGAATGAACTCCGCGTTCAGCTGGAGGCGCAGGGCATTGAATTACGCTATGACGAGGGCGTCTATCAGATCCGCGGCGATGAAAATCAAATCCGCGACCGCTATATATACTGCCTGTACAACGATAACAATCTGATCAACCGCATCAGCAGTGAAATCCTTGCGTTTAATCAGAAAAATCAACTGGGCTTAGCGGATTATTCGCTGGCGCTGCTTTCAGCCATGCTTCGGTTTGTCCGATTACGAATGACTAAGAAATGCCGGATCCGAGCCGACTGGACGCTGGAAACGCAGGCCTTCCATTACCGTCAGTCAGTCGCGGCCGATCTGAAAATCAACGATCCGCTGGAAGCAGCCTATCTCACAGCGTTTATCAGCTCTTTGACAACGCTGAGCGCAGGTGAAAAACAGACGATTATCGATCAGGGCGTGACGCGGCTGATCACCTGTTTTGAGAGTCGGATGGCAGTGGTTATCGAAGACCGTGAAACGATCCGGCGCAGTATTGCGCAGCATCTTCTGGCCTCTTATTATCGGATTCAATTTCAGTTTCCAATTCGAAATTTCTGTCTTGATGAGATTAAGTCCCGGTACTTCGAATTGCTTACCATGATTCGTCTGATTCTGGAAGACGAACAAATCTTTCCGGAATTCAAAGGGATTCGGGAAGAAGAAATCGCTTTTCTCACCGCCTATTTCGGCGGGGTGCTGCGCAGTCAGGAAAATCACCGGCGAATGCGCAATCGGATTCTGCTCGTCTGTCCGCAGGGACTGATGGTCTCCAAAATGCTTCAGATTCAGATCGAACAAAGCGTGCCGCTGATCCAGATTGTCGATCAGGTATCGCTGCAGCGCCTGCCGCAGCTTACGGTTCCTTACGATTATATTGTGTCTACAATGCCGATTGAAGGCTATGATGAGAAACTGATTCAGGTCAACCCGCTGCTGAATCGTCAGGACGTCTGTTTGTTGATGGAAAAATGTGCGGGGATACCGATGCCGGACTCCGGTCCGGAAATCCAGCCGCTGTTGCAGGTGATCGAAAAATACTGTGTCATCCAAAACCGTCCGGCGCTGGTCAGAGAATTGGAAGCCTTGTTATACAAACATAAAGAAGAAAGGGGAAGTCCTATGTTAAAAGAACTGATCACATCCGATAAAATCCGTGTATTAGATCATGTCGACAGCTGGCAGTCCGCGATAGCCGAGGCGGCGCAGCCTCTGGTTTATGACGGAAGTATCGATCCGGAATACATTCAGGAAATGATCGCCTCGATTGAAAAGTATGGTCCTTACATTGTGCTGGCCGACCGCTTTGCGCTGCCGCATGCCAGCGGCGCTCTGCATGTCCACCGGCTGGGCATGGCGATTCTTTCCGTGAAGGAAGCGGTGGACCTGTTGGGAAAACCCGTCAATTTGTTCGCGGTTTTGGCGACGGTGGACAGTACCTCGCATATCCGCGCGTTAGCTGAACTGACTGAGATTCTGTACGATCAGGCCAACATTGACAAGCTGTGTCAGGGCAGTGCGGAAGAGATCTTGAGATTGATCCGGCAGGATCCATCTTAGATAAAAACGTTCGATAAAGGAGGTGAGCGTTATGAAATTTGTTGCCGTGTGCGGCTTTGGCGTCGGATCCAGTCTGATCCTGGCGATGAGCTTACAGAAAGTCGCGGACAAGCTGGGATTGGACGTGGAAGTGGAGAACACCGATCTGACGTCAGCCCACAGTGCGGACTGCGACGCTATTTTTACAAGCCCGCAGCTGCAGCCCGAATTGTCGCAGAGTGTTTCCGTTCCTGTTTTTGCCGTTACCCGCTACATGGATCTGAGCGAAGTCGAAAGCCAGGTCCGCCAGTTTCTCAATGAAAAACAGTAAGTCGAAAGGGGATTTACACTATGGAATTGATGAATTTTATAATTAACAGTATCTTTCGCAATCCGCCGGTTCTGCTGGGCTTGATCGCAGCCCTCGGACTGGCGCTGCAGAAAAAACCATTCGGCACGATCGTCAAGGGCGCGCTGATGACAGCCTTCGGCATGGTCATCCTCAACACCGGCGTCTCGATGCTGGTACAGTCGATTCTGCCGATCAACACGGCGTTCCAGTCGCTGAACGGCACCGTTGCCGAAGGTCTCAACGACGCGACCTTTACCGCTTCCTTTGGCGGCGATATCGGCATGGCGATGTTTATCGGGATGATCCTGCATCTGTTGATCGCCCGTTTCACGCCGGTCAAAACGATTTTCTTAACCGGCCACATGCTCTGGTGGTTCCCGTTTATCTTTGTGGCCGCCGGGGTTGAAGGCGGTTTGCGCGGAATGCCGCTGATTCTCTTTGGGGCGATCTGTTCCGCATTATACTGGTCGCTGATGCCGTGGGCGCTCAAGAAATACACGTTTGCGGTCACCCGGGACAACAGCTTTCTGCTGGGCCATCCGACCGGCTATCTCGGCTTGATTTCCGGGTTTGTCGCCTCCAAAGTCGGCAATAAAGAAAAATCGACGGAGGATATTCAAATTCCGAAGGCGCTGTCGTTCTTCCGTGAGATCTCCATTACCGGCTGTCTGGTCATCTTCGTGATGTTTGTGATCGTCGGCCTGACGATTCCAACGATGCTGGGCGAAGGCGAAAACGTCGTCGTTGTAGCGATTGCGCAGGGTTTGAATTACGGCGCGGGCTTGATCCTGCTGCTGCAGGGCGTGCGCATGTTGATCAGCCAGATCGTTCCGGCGTTCAAGGGCATTTCGGAGAAAGTCGTTCCGAACGCGATTCCGGCTTACGACTGCCCGATGCTGTTTACCTACAAGCCGAATGCCGTTCTGATCGGCTTTGTCGTCGCGATGATCACCTCGACCGTTTTGATTTTGATCTGCAACGCGACGCAGGTCTTCGGCATTATGCTGGTTCCGTTAGTCATCACTTCGTTCTTCGAGTGCGGCACGGCGGCGATTCTGGGCGAAGGCCAGGGCGGCCTGCGCGGCGCGGTGATCGGCACATTTGTGGCCGCGGCGGTGATGGTTGTCATGGTCGGCTTCTCGGCGCTGGCGTATTCGCATACGATCGCCAACTGGATGCTGATCAATGCCGGCAACGACTTTTCACTGTTCGGCATGCTGGCGAAAGCGGTCGCCTCCCTGCTGGGCGGAATCTTCTGATCTGTCATTCAATTTGACTTTTAATTATGTAAAGAACCGGTTCGCTGAAAAAGGCGCCGGTTTTTTTGCTTTTGAAAAGCCGGTCATCGCTGTTACACCTGCGAAAAAGCCTTGGTTAAGGTTGTCCATCTCGTTTATTCCTGAGGTGGTTTGCGGCCAACGCCGGTTTCTTTTCACTTGTCTGACAAGCGGATGAAAGATATTTTCAATTCTATTTCAGGATGAAAAATGGTAGAATGATACCCAGGAACAGGATGGAGATGCGCCAATGGGAACAATCGAATTAAAAGAAACGCTAAGCAAGGTTCAGTTCGAAGGACTGGACAGCGCTTATTTTGAACAGGGAAAAATCACGCATTGTAAATTTATTACCGCGAAAAAAAAGGTTGTGCTGGAGCTTCAGCTGCCGCGGACGCTGCCGCTGGAACAGCTGCAGTGCTTTAACGACGGTCTGATCAAGCTGATCGGCTGTCCGGTTGAGCTGCGGATCAGCGCGGACGTCTGTGATCTTGATTCTGGCGAAATGTTGAAATATTGTAAATATTTCAGCGAGCACTCACGTTTTGGTCAGGGGTTGAAAGACGCGATCCCAACGGTCAGGGATCAGATTGTCGATTGTCTGTTTGCCGACGAAACGCTGAAGCAGCAGGCGACGGCCTGTCGGGAAGAACTCGATCACTTCATGCAGAACGCAGGGATCAGCTATGATTTTGAGTTTTCCTGCCGCGCGGCCAGCTTCACCCAGATCGAGGTCAAGATGCCCAAGGAAGCCCCGAAGCCGCAGGCCAAGCCGGCGTTTTCTGCGGATAAGCCGAGCTATCGCTCCCGCCGCACGAAGATGGAAGATTATACCGTGCTGACATTGAAGGAAATCAACGACGAAATTCAGAATGTCCAGTTTACCGGCACGATTTTTGAAAAAGATTCAGTGACGATCAAAAAGACCGGCAACGAGATTCAGACGCTTTATGTCAAGGATAACGACGACGCGATTACCTGCAAGCGGTTTGAGAGCGCCCGCTGTCCGAAGGAAAAGCTGAACGAGGTCGGTGTCGGGGACGACGTGCGGGTGTATGGTTCAGTCCGCTATGATTCCTTTGCCAAGGAGCTGGTGTTTTTCCCGGACGACATCGTCAAGCTGGAAAAGAAGGAAGAGGAACAGGATACGGCCGACGTCAAGCGCGTCGAGCTGCACTGTCACACGAATAAATCGGAAATGGACGGCGTTTGCGAAGTCGAGGAATTGGTGACGCAGGCGTTTAAATGGGGGCACCGCGCGATCGCGATCACGGATCACATGGCCTGCCAGGCATTCCCGAAGGCGCAGAGCTGCGCCGCCAAGCTGCTCAAGGGCAACAAGGACCGCGAATTTAAAATTCTCTACGGCGTTGAAATGAACATGGTCGACGAGTTTTTGACGATCATCCGCAATCCGCGCGCCGATTCGCTGAGCGATACGGCGTATGTCATCTATGACCTGGAAACCACCGGCTTATCCTGCAGCTTTGATCACATCATCGAATTCGGCGCGGTCGTGATCGAACGGGGCGAGATCAAGGAAACCAAACAGCTGTTCGTCAAGCCGCCGGTGCCGATCAACGCCTTTATTTCAGAAAAGACCAACATTACCAACGAAGACGTCGCCCAGGCCAAACCGTTTGCCGAGGTGGCACAGGAGCTGGTTGATTTCATCGGCGATAAAGTGCTGGTCGCCCACAATGCGACCTTTGACTACAACTTTCTCAACGAAGAACTCAAACGCATCGGCATGGCGCCGCTGACCAATCCGGTCGTCGATACGCTGGATTTGGCGCGTGCGCTGCATTCCGACCGCCGCAGTTACCGTCTGGGCAACATCGCCCGCCATTACCGGATTACCTACGACGAAGAAGTCGCGCACCGCGCGGATTACGATGCCGACGTGCTGGCCAGCGTGTTCATGTTGATGATCAAGGAATGCAAGGACCGCGGCGCGCAGACTGTCGCCGATCTGCAGAATCTGCAGGATGAAAAAGCGTTTGTCAAAGTCATGAAGCGTCATGTCAACGTGATCGCCAAGAATCAGGCCGGACTGAAGGATCTGTTCAAGCTGGTTACGCTGTCCAATACCGATTATCTGGCGGTCTTCGGCAAAGCCAATTCCAAAAGCAGCGGCGAAGAATTTCTGGCTGAACCGCGGATTTTGCGGCGATGCATCCAGGAGCTGCGCGAGAATCTGCTGATCGGCTCGGCCTGCTACAACGGCGAGGTGTTCGAGCTGGCAGCTAACCGCAACCAGCAGGATCTTGAAGCGGCGATCGCTTTTTACGATTACATCGAAATCCAGCCGCTGGAGAATTACCGGCCGCTGGTTGAATCTCATTCCCTGCCGGATACCGATCGGCTGAAGCAGGTGCTGATGCGGATAATCCGGACGGCGAAGAAGCTGAACAAACCGGTCGTTGCGACCGGCGACGTCCACTATTGCAAAAAGGAAGAAAAAATCCTGCGCGATATCTACATCCAGACGCAGGGGATCGGCGGCGTCCGACATCCTTTGTATATCTATGATAAGGAACGGCGCTCCCGCACCGTAACGCCGGATCAGCATTTCTTAACGACCAATCAGATGCTTCAGGCGTTCGACTGGGTTGAGGATCGGCAGCTGGCCTATGAGCTGGTCGTCGAAGCCCCCAACGCGATCGCCGATCAGGTGGAAAAGGTGCTGCCAGTACATGACAAGCTGTATACGCCAGTCATCGAAGGTTCCGAAGAGAAGCTGAAAACGATCTGTTATGAGAACGCGCATAAAACCTATGGCGAAGTGCTGCCGGAAATCGTGGAAAAACGGCTGGAGCGTGAGCTGAACTCAATTATCGGTAACGGCTTCGCGGTTATTTACTACATTTCCCATCTGCTGGTCAAAAAGTCCAATGAAGACGGCTATCTGGTCGGCTCGCGAGGCTCGGTCGGCTCCTCCTTTGTCGCGACGATGTCGGGAATCACCGAGGTCAATCCGCTGATCCCGCACTACGTCTGCCCGGACTGCCAGCACTCCGAATTCATCACCGACGGCTCGGTGAAGTCCGGCTTTGACCTGCCGGCGAAGAAATGCCCGAAATGCGGCGCGGAGATGATTGTCAACGGCCATGACATCGCGTTTGAAACCTTCCTGGGCTTTGAAGGCGATAAGGTTCCGGATATCGACTTGAACTTCTCGGGCGAATATCAGGATAAGGCGCATGCCTTCACGAAAACGGTTTTCGGCGAGGATCACGTATTCCGCGCCGGGACGATCGGCACGGTCGCCCAGAAGACGGCGTTCGGCTATGTCAGCGGCTATGCGGAGGAAATGGGTCTGGAAAACATGCGCCAGGCGCAGCGGCTGCGCTTAGCCAACGGATGCGAAGGCGTCAAGCGGACGACCGGTCAGCATCCCGGCGGCATCATCGTCATCCCGAGCTCCATGGACGTCTATGACTTTACGCCGGTTCAGTATCCGGCCAATAACCCGGATTCCGAATGGAAAACGACGCACTTCGATTTCCATGATATCCATGACAACGTCTTGAAATTTGATATCCTCGGCCACGTCGATCCGACGGCGATGCGCCTGCTGCAGAACATCTCCGGGATCGATCCGACGACGATTCCGATGAACGATCCGGAAACGATGTCGATCTTCAATTCCGTCGACGCGCTGAAAGCCGATCCGCGGGTGTACAGCGAGGCGACCGGGGCGGTCGGCCTGCCGGAATTCGGCACGAAGTTTGTCCGCGGTATTCTGGAGCTGACCCGTCCGAGCACATTCTCCGAACTGCTGCGAATTTCCGGTCTGTCCCATGGCACCGACGTCTGGCTGAACAACGCCAAGGATCTGATCGACGGCGGGCTGACGCTGCATGACGTCATCGGCTGCCGTGACGACATCATGACCTATCTGATTGAAAAGGGAATGCCGAAGAAAGATTCATTCTTCATCATGGAAAGCGTCCGAAAGGGCAAGGGCTTAAAACCGGAATGGATCGAATTGATGAAGGAAAACAACATTCCGCAATGGTATATCGACAGCTGCTTAAAGATCAAGTATCTGTTCCCGAAAGCCCACGCCGTCGCGTACGTCATGATGGCGATCCGCATCGCGTGGTTTAAGGTCCATCATCCCTACTGGTACTATGTCGCGTTCTTCACGCTGCGCTGCGATGCCTATGAAATCGAAACGATGGTCAAGGGCATGGACGCGATCAAGCGGCGGATGGACGAGATTCAGGCGATGAAATCGAATCCGGAAACCAAGCGTCAGGTCACCAAGAAAGACGAAGATCTGTACTCGATGTTCGAGGCCTGTCTGGAGATGTACGCCCGCGGCTACCGCTTTTCCAACATTGATATCGACAAATCCCTGGCGACGGAATTCCGCGTGCTGCCGGACGATCTCAAGACGATCATCCCGCCGTTTACGACAGTCGACGGTCTGGGCGCCAACGTCGCCAAGTCGATCGTAGAAGCCCGCCAACAGGGTGAGTTCTTATCCAAAGAAGATTTATTAAACCGTACCCAGCTCTCCCAAACGCTGATGCGCAAGCTCGAGGTGCTGGGCACGCTGGAAGGCATGCAGGAAGAGAACCAGCTGAGTCTGTTTTAATTGGAAACTGGAAAAAGCCCGGCTGCAATACAAAATAACTCATTTGAATCAAATCTGGGAAATCATCCGCCTGCGGGCGGATTTTCCTGTTATAATAGAGGCGGGAGAATCTGTTCTCAAAAAGGAAGCGGTCGTTATGAAAATCGAATGTCCTGTCTGCCACGAAGAAATTCCGGCTTCGCAGCTCAATGAAGTCCGGGAATTCGACTGTCCGCACTGTCATTACCGCATTGAAATGGAGCCGTTTGCGGCTTCGCTGATGCAGCTGTTTCCAGTTGCGGCACTGATCCTGTTCATCCTGGTGTTTACGATTCTGAAGCTCTTTCTGCCGGAACAAACGCTGGTGATCGTTTTTCTCGTCGTCTTCTGCATCGGCGCCCGGCTGCATTGGAGTCTGGCTGTTTTGCGGTATCTGGGACTGCTGAAATTCCGCCGTAAAGTCGATGAAGAGAAAAAACTGTGAGAAAAACGTCTGAAAAGCGGGGCCGAAGTTCAGAAAACGCTTGATTTTTACGCCAATTCTGTGTATAGTAAGAGTGCATAAAGAAACAGCAGGAGTGGTGAAAGCCACTCCTTCATTCATGTTATAAGGAGAGAAAAATGGAACAGTTGGAAAACATCAAGACGTTGATTCTGCCTGTCCTGGACTCCCTTGGCATTCAGCTTTACGATCTGAAATGGGTGAACGAAAAGAAATCCCGGATTCTTCAGATCGCAGTGATGAGAGCTGACGGATCTATGGACATCGATACCTGCGCCTTAGTCTCGGAGAAAATTTCCGAAGCTCTGGATGCCCATGACGATTGGATCAGCTTTGAATACTTTCTGGAGGTGTGCTCGCCCGGCGCGGAACGCGAACTGCGCAATGAGGAAGAAATCCGCGGCGCTTTGGGTAAGCATGTCTTTGTCCGGTTAAAAAGCCCGGTCAAGTCGATGATGGAAATCACCGGCGATCTGCTGGAAATGAACGAAACCACCCTGACCCTTAGCTATCGCGATAAAGCTGTAACCCGCAAGGCTCAGGTGGAACTGGATCAGATTGAAAAGATCCGCCTGGCTGTGAAATTGTAAGGACTTGGAGGAGAAATCGCAATGAATTTCAAAGAATTTTTGAAGGCGATGCAGACGATCGAGGATGACCGCAAGATCACCAAGGAAATCGTCATCGCCGCGCTGCAGGAGGCTTTAGCCAAAGCCTATCGCAAACACATCGACATCCCGGACGTGCTGGTCCGCGTCGACATCAACGAAGCCAACGGTCAGATTCATGTGTACCAGCAATATACCGTCGTTGAGGAAGTCGAGGACGAGGAGCTGGAGATCGCGCTGGCCGAGGTCAAGGATAAAGGTTATCAGCTGGGCGATTTAGTCGACCGCGAAGTGGATATCAGCCAGATCGGCCGGGCCGCCGCGCTGCTGGCAAAAAACGTCATGAAGCAGAAAATCCGTGAGGCGGAGAAGCAGGCGGTTTATGATGAATACATCGATCAGCTGGACGAAATGGTCACCGGCATGATCGAGTCGGTCGAGGAGAAGTTTGTCGTCGTCAATCTGGGAAAGACGATGGCGCTGATGCCGCGCGCCGCTCAGATCCCGGGCGAACGCTATGTCGAAGGTCAGAGCATTCGTGTCGTCATCACCGAATGCAACAAGGATACCAAGGGTGCGCAGGTGCTGGTTTCCCGTTCCGACGCGAAGCTGGTCAAGCGTCTGTTTGAAAAGGAAGTTCCGGAAATCTATCAGGGTGTCGTCGAGATCAAGGCGATTGCCCGTGAAGCCGGGGAACGGACGAAGATGGCCGTCTGGTCGAACAATCCGGACGTCGATGCGATCGGCGCCTGCATCGGTCCGCGCGGCAGCCGTGTTCAGGTCGTCATCGACGAGCTGAAGGGTGAGAAAATTGATATCTTCGAGTGGAGCGACAACATCAGCGAGCTGATTAAAAACGCGCTGGCTCCGGCTCAGATTCTGGCGGTGCTGCCAACCGAGGACAAGCGTTCGCTGCTAGTCGTCGTTGAGGACAACCAGCTGTCGCTGGCGATCGGCAAGAAGGGCAAAAACGCCCGTCTGGCCGTGAAGCTGACCGGCATGCGGATCGATATCAAGACGGCCGGCGAGATCGAGGAACAGGGCATCGACTGGAAGACGATGATGCTGCAGTTTGCCGCTGAGGAACAGAAGCGGCTGGCAGAACAGCGGATCGCCAAGCAGCTGGAAGAGGCTGGCGTTCAGGAAGTTGAAACAGAGCCGGATGCCGAATCAGAAGCTGCGGTCGAAACACCGGAAGTTTCTGCGGAAACGGAAGTTGTCCAGGAAGCGGCCGTTGAAACGCCGCAGGCGGAAGCGGAAGTCGAACCGGAACCGGAGACCGCGGAAGAAGAAATGCTGACAAAGCCGGAAATTCAGCCGGAAGTTAAACCGGTTGAAGTGCAGCCGGAAGTCAAACCGGCATCGTCTGTCAAGAAAGAGGAACCGGTCCGCGCCAAGCGTGAGGTTCGCGAACGCCGCGAATATGTATCCCGCTTTGAACGGCTGGCTGATCCGACGCAGTCTTCGGCGCATACCGAAGAAAAAGCGCCGCTGCGCCGCCGCAAGAATGTCCGCGAGGATGACCGCAAGCTGCGTCTGAAAGATCTGAAGAAGGATAAGGACTACGAATTCAAGCCAGTCTATTCAGAGGAAGAGCTGGAGGAAATCCGCCGTCAGGAAGAGTTGGAAGCGCAGAACAGCTGGATTGAGGACGATATTGATTTCGACGAATTCGACGAATACTACGACGAAGAAAAATAAACCGGAAAGACGGGAGGGAGTACGATGAAGAAAATACCGATGCGCAAATGCGTCGCAACGCAGGAACAGTGTCCGAAAAAAGAACTGCTGCGGATTGTGAAAACGCCGCAGGGCACGGTGGAAGTGGACCTGACCGGCAAGCTGAACGGCCGCGGGGCGTATCTGAAAAGGGACGCGGCGGCGCTGGAGCTGGCGATCAAGCGGCAAAGTCTGAAGCGCGCTCTGGAATGCGAGATCCCCGAAGAAGTTTATGATAAAATCCGCGAGGTTCTCGGTGAATAACAAGGTTTCAGGATTGTTGGGAATCGCTGCCCGCGCCCGCAAGGTCGCAACCGGGGACAGCGTGATGGCGGCAATCCGTCAAAACAAAGCGAAGCTGGTTCTTCTCTGCGCGGACTGCGGTAGCAACGCGCAGAAGAAGATTCAGGATAAATGCCGTTTCTACGGCGTTGACTGGATAGTCGAGGGGACGGCTGAAGAACTGTCGGCCGCGCTCGGCCAGCCCAGACGGATCGCATGTGCGGTTCTGGACGAGGGACTGGCCCGGTCTATTCAGGATGCAGTTATGAAATGAGGTGAAGGTATTGGCTAAACAACAAAGAAGGAATAACTCGGGAAGACGGAATAACCACAGATCCAACAATTCCAATAATTCCTATAACCCACGGCCGAAGATGGAAGCCGTAACCAGCATTACCTACGAGGAAGGAATTACCGTCGGGGAATTAGCGCAGAAGATGAACCGCAATGCCAGCGATATCATCAAGCTGCTGTTTATGCTGGGTAAAATGGTGACGATCAACAGCTCGATGGATGACGAAACGATTGAGTTGGTCTGCATGGAGTACGGCGTGGAAGTCAAGAAAGAAATTCCGGTGGATCAGGACAGTCTGGAAGACGAAGTCGAAGAAAATCCGGAGAATCTCGTGCAGCGCCCGGCGATCGTTACGATCATGGGGCACGTCGATCACGGCAAAACGACGCTGTTGGACACGATCCGCAAGACGCGGGTCGTCGAGGGCGAATTCGGCGGCATCACGCAGCATATCGGCGCCTATCAGGTCAGCGTCCAGGGCAAGAAGATCACGTTCTTGGATACGCCGGGCCACGAAGCGTTTACCGCAATGCGCGCCCGCGGGGCGAAGGTGACGGATATCTGTATCATCGTCGTCGCCGCGGATGACGGCGTCATGCCGCAGACCAAGGAAGCCGTCGACCACGCCAAAGCAGCGGACGTTCCGATCATCGTCGCCGTCAACAAGATGGACAAGCCGGCGGCGAACCCGGACCGCGTCATGAACGAGATGGCCGATCTGGGCTTATTGCCGGAAGAATGGGGCGGCGATACGATCTTCGTCAAGTGTTCGGCGAAGCAGGGTGACGGCGTCCAGGATATTCTGGAAACGATTCAGGTCGTTGCGGAAATGCGCGAGCTGAAAGCCAACCCGAAGCGCAACGCGACCGGTACGGTTATTGAAGCGAAGCTCGATAAGGGCCGCGGACCGGTCGTCACGCTGCTGGTTCAAAACGGCACGCTGCACACCGGCGACTGCATCGTTGTCGGCGCCTGCTTCGGCAAGGTCAGAAAGATGACCGACGACCGCGGCCGTGAAATCAAGGAAGCCAGGCCATCGACGCCGGTCGAGATCATCGGCTTAAACGATGTTCCGGTAGCGGGCGATATGTTCAAGGTCTTCGACAATGAAAAGCAGGCCCGTGCGATTGCGGAACGCCGTTCCCAGACCAAGATCGAGCAGGAACGCAAGAGCAGTTCCGCAATGAGCTTAGACGATTTGGCGCGTCAGATCGAAGCTGGCGAGGTTCAGGAAATTCCGGTTATCGTCAAGGCTGACGTGCAGGGCTCGGCGGAAGCCGTCAAGTCCTCGCTGGAAAAGCTGGATGTCCAGGGCGTCAAGGTCAACGTCATCCGTTCGACCGCCGGGACGATCAGCGAATCCGACGTCATGCTGGCGAGCGCTTCCAAAGCGGTGATCTACGGCTTCAACGTCCGCCCGGACGCCAATGTGCGTAAAAAAGCGGAAGAAGAAGGCGTCGAGATCCGTCTGCACAACATCATCTACAAAGCCATGGAGGAAATGGAACTGGCGATGAAGGGCCTTTTGGCGCCGGTGTACGAGGAAGTCGTCATCGGACAGGCGGAAGTCCGTCAGACCTTCAAGGTTTCCAAGATCGGCACGATCGCCGGCTGCATGGTGACCGACGGCAAGCTGGTCAAGGACTGCAAGGTGCGTTTAATCCGTCAGGGTATCGTCGTTTACGACGGCCAGCTGGGCTCGCTGAAGCGTTTCCAGAACGACGCCAAGGAAGTCACCAACGGTTATGAATGCGGCTTAACGATCATGAATTTTAACGACATTAAGGAAGGCGACCTGATTGAGGCCTACGCCGATCAGGAGGTTCCTCAGAATTAAGGAAACGCTTTTCCTGAAGAAACAGGAGGGACGCTCATGTCTGTCAAACAAGAACGGGTAGCGCAGATCATCCTCAAAGACGTCACGGATATCATTCAGTTTTCCCTGAAGGATCCGTCCGTCGGATTCGTCACGATTACTGACGTGCAGGTGACCAACGACTACTCCTACGCTACGATTTACGTTTCTTTCTTAGGCAAGGAAGAACGCAAGCAAGCAGGTCTGAAGGCACTCAACCGGGCAAAGGGTTTTATCCGCTCGGAGCTGGGCAAACGGCTTTCGATCCGCAAGGTTCCGGATTTGATTTTCAAGCTCGACGATTCGCTGGAAAAAGGAGAGCGGATCGACTCGATTATTTCGCAAATCAATCACAAAGCTTAACCGGAAATCCTGTCTGAAATGAATCGGACAGGATTTTTTTTGTTTTTTTTCAACTTTATTCCTTTTTTTGGAAGGCTTTTTCGAAAAAACCGCAATATTAATACTAGGGGCGTGCAGAAAGGAGAACACAATGAGAACGATTGCGGTGGAACCAACCCGGCTGGAAGCGTGTGCCGGACAGATCGAACAGCTGCGGCAGGAGGTGGAAAGGGCGGTCGCACGGCTGTACGAGCGGGTAGAGCTGATGGCGGCGAACACCTGGATCGGCCGGGACAATCTGGCGTTTACAACGCAGATCCAGGGCTATCAGGATGATTTCCGAAGGGTCGAGCTGCTGATGCAGCAGTACAGCGAATTCTTAAAAGCCTCGGCGCGAAGCTACCGGCAGATGCAGGAAGAACTGGCGGCGCAGGCCAGCCGGCTGGTCAATTAAAGGGAGGAATTGAAAATGGATAACTTGAAGATTTCATTAGCGGGAGTTAAGGATACTTCCGGCGCAATTCGCGTCTGCAACGAGCAAATTTACAGCGCATTGATCGAAGCGAAGAAACAGATGAACGATTTGGCGATGGTGTGGCAGAGCGACGGCTCGGAGGCGATCCGCCAGCGTTTCAATCAGTTTGCGGCGCAGTTTGAAACCCAGAAGCAGATCATCGAGTCGTACGCCCGGTTTCTGGATACCGCCGTGTCCAGCTATGATACGCTGGAAGCGACGATTCAGAACAACGCCGGTTCATTTTAGCGTATGCGCGGGCGCTGGAGAAGTCTTTTCGCCGCGGGGCTGACGGTGCTGATGATGGCGGAGGGCTGTATGCCGCAGCCGACAGGAGTTTTGCGGTGCGATTGGGCGAAGATGTTGGCGGAAACGTTGTTTTTTGACGATTCCGCCGCCGGCCTGGCCGCCTTGAAAGATTGGGGCGTGGAAGTGGAGACGGACCGGCAGCGGGTTTCACGGCAGGCGGCCTGTCTCAATCTGCTTCAAGCTTACGATGGTGAAGATCCATCATTAGAGCGCTGCCAGACGCTGGGATTTCTGACGAAGCTAAAAGGCTGGCTGACGGCGGAGGAAGCGGCAGCGTCATTGAAGGAATTGACGCGGCAGCTCAACCAGTCTGAAGCAAAGACGCCGGTGTTTGAGTGGGAAGCAGCCGGGTTATGGAATGGAGAGGGACGGCCGGATGAAACGGGAAGGATTGTGCTGAATCCCGGACAGACTGGAAAGTTGGGAAGCTGGTTTACCGATCCGGATTCCCGTCAAATCTACATCACGGATTCGATCGTTGAAACCGAAGGTCAGATCATGGCTGAAGTCCATCCAGAGGATCCGCAGACGTGGCTGGCCGGAACGCAGTTTAAACTGGCGTTTGATGCGGATTGGAGTCAGGCTGAGATCGAGCCTTATGGGCAGAACGGCGAAGAACTTCTGCCCCTTGCAATGAATGCCGCGGAAAGAGCTGAACCGTGGTTTGCGTTGATGAAGCAGCAGTTTGAAGTCGGCAAAACGCAGGTAAGCTGGAGCGTGGCCGCCAGTGGAATTCATGTCCATGCCGCAAAAAAGCTGGCCAACAGCGCGACGCTGCAGATGGACTATGATCTGACCGGACTGCATCCGGTGATCGAATGGAACGGCTTGAGCAGGGATGGCCGGCTGCAGCTGGACTTTGTGATGAACGAATCGGCCGGTCTGACGCGCGGGGTGTCCAATACGCTGACCAGCGACTTTTCCGGTCTGGATCCGCACGCACTGTTAAACTCGCTGACCGCTTCCTTTACAAGCACGCGCAAGGACGCCGACACGATCATCCCGATCGCCAGGATCAAGCTGCCTGTACCGCAGTTTCCGATCGTCGACCTGCTTTTAACCCTGCAGCTGCATTGTTATGCCGGCGGCAAGATCGAGCTGCTTCTGAGTCAGGAGGGCAGCGTGGGCATGGAAATAAGAAACGGCGTTCTGCGGCCGATCCATCAGCTTGAACACCGGCATGATTTCATCTTTCAGGGCTCGGCCAAGATGACTGCGGCCCTGGATGCTTCCGCCCGGGCAGCCGGGATTTCACTGATGGATCTGATGCTGCAGACAGGCTTGCGCGGCGTGATGCGCACGACGGCCTGGATCGGCCGAAACGGCGAACTGGAATCCCGGGCAGCGGGAGAGTTACCCCTGGAAAGTCAGCCGGTTCATGCGAATCTGCAGTTCTGCAGCGATTTAAACGTTCATGGTATTCTGGAATTGGAAATCAATTCCCCGGAGTCGTTGGCCGGTCGGCTTGGCATGGGCCGGACATTTTCAATCCTGAATGAGAACAACGCGACGCTCAATCCCCATGGCCGCACGCATCTGGAAAACGGGATCTTTGTGGATCGCTGCACCCGCGGTGAGCCTTCTTCCTCACCAGCGCCGACCACGGCTCCGATTGTACAAACTGATCGGATCGAGCTGGCGGAAGTTTTGTTGATATTAAGTCCGAATCAAAGCGGACAGATTGTGATCCGCGGACTACCGGAAGGCGTGACGGTGTCGGATCTGATGTATTCCGTGGACGATCCGGGGGTGGCTACCGTCGTGCAGACCGGCAAGGTGCGGGCAGTCAAAGCCGGGGATGCGATCGTCACGATCAGCGATCCGTCGGAAACCTACAAGACAAGCTGTCATATTCATGTGCGGGCTGAGGCGGCATGATCGTCTGCATCCTGTGGCAGCACCGACTGGCGATCCGTCATGTCCATCCGCAGCGCGGCTTATTCTTTGCCCCTGAAGCGGACAGCGTGCTGGCGATTACGCAAAAGAAGGAAGGGTGGCAGCTGCAGCTCAGCGACACGCTGCAGTTTCTGGACAGTCCGCGCCGCTGCCGCCTGATCAGCCGGCGGCATGACGAGCTTTGTTATCTGCCGTTCTATGAGAAAATTGACCTCTTTTATACCTTTGATGAGACCGGATTTAATCAATACACGCTCTATCAGCGTCCGCAGGGTTGCTGGATGCTTAATGACCAGCGGTTGAGCGAACTCTGCGGCGATCAGGACGAACCGTGGGCAATACTTGACTTCGATCAGAATCTGGCGAAGGAAACAACGCAGTTTCCCGGTATGATCGTCAACGGCGTCCATCAGCGTCAGACCCGGCTGGAAGCGGGAATGCGCCTGCAGTTTGCGGCAGTAACGATCCTGATTCATCCGGCATTCATCGCACTCAACAATCCGGGAATGCAGCTCAAAATCAAGCTGAAGCCGCTGCGCCGGCAGGCTTTAGCCGACTGGATGTACCAGCCGCCGGATAAGCTGCCGCTTCCCTTTCATCCGACTTTTCAGTTTTATCCCGTCTATCCCCGATGTCCGCTGCACTTGCCCCCGGGACCTCCAGTCAAGCTCAGACCCATGACCTTCAGCGTACTGACGATCGGTCCTTCGCTGATGATGGGCGCGGCGTCGATTGCCGTCGGCTTGTCGTTAGGTCAGGGGGCAGCAGGGATGATGGTGCTGATGCCGGCCGTCATGATGGTTTCGGCGGTGTTCTGGCCGCTGGTTCAGCTGGCCGTGAATCATCTGTTAAACAGGCGTGATCGGCGTCGGCGCAAACAATGGCTGGCGGACGTGCTGGAAGGGTGGGAACAAAGCTGCCAAACGGCGCTGCAAGAAACGACGGCGTTTCTGTCGCAGCGCTATCCGGAGGCTGACGCGCTAAAAAGGCAAATTGAAGAACAATCTGTTTTTGATACCGACAATGCTCATCCGCTGTTCGGCAAGCTCAGTTTAGGCCGCCAGCGGCTGACGCTGATTCCAGAAATAAATCTGGACACACTGGATTTGCATCAACCCGCGGATCAAACGGTCAAGCAACAGATCGACGCCTGGCAAACAACCCATCCCTTCACTGCTGCCGCGCCGCTTCCCTGGGATCTCTTTGAGTGGGAACAAATCGGTTTAGTCTGCGATGAAAAATCGCTGGCGGCCTTTTTCAATACGATTTTAATGACGCTGGCGCTCCATCACCAAGCGCAAAGCCTGGCTCTGGCCTGGATCGGTCCGGTGCCTGAGATTCTCTTTGAAACGCTTTGCTGGCTGCCGCAGATTTATGACGAACAAGGATTGCGGCGGATCTGGACGAAACGGGAAGATTGGGATCGCGGCCGGCGGCAGATTCAGGAAATTCCTGTTCCGACGTGGACACTGGTGAGCGATCCGAGCGCGGCTGCTTTTTGGGAAACGTCGAAGCCGAAATCCTGCGTGTGGCAGTTGGCGCCCCGATCGGAGGATCTGCGGCTGGCAGCGCAGCGAATTTTGATCATTGAGCAGGGACATGGCCGGATTCTGACGCGCTCACGTCAGCTTTGCCAGGAATTCGACGTGGATTTCAGCTATGCGAAAAGCTTCCGCGACAGTGCGCTGGCACTGTACCGCTATGGACAGAAAAGCCGGCCGTCCAGCCGGCAGGTTGACATTCAAAGTTTGCTGGGCCAGGCGGGACTCGGCTGTCCGCCCTGGCAGGAGTCGGCACGCCTGACGCAGCTGCGAATTCCTTTGGGGCTGGATGAACAAGGCCAGCCGGTAATTCTGGATCTGCATGAAAAAGGCCAGGGACCGCATGGCTTAATCGCCGGGATGACCGGCAGCGGTAAAAGCCGGCTGTTGGAAACGCTCGTCTTGTCAGCGGCCTGGCATTACAGTCCGGATCAATTACAGTTTGCGGTCATTGATTACAAAGGCGGCAGCCTGATCGAGCAGCTGCGTTTTCAAGGGCGGCTGATCCCGCATTGCTGTGCTCAACTGAACAATGTCGAAGAAGGTGGGGCAGAACGATCTTTGATCTACCTGCGGCAGGAATGCGAACGCCGGCAGCGCTGTTTCGCTCAGGCGCAGACACGGTTAAAGCAGCCCGTTGCCGATCTGGATCATTACCGCCAGCTGTGTCTTGACCACCCGCAGCTGACACCTTTGGCCCATTGCGTATTGATTATTGACGAATTCGCCGAGCTGAAGCAGTCGCAGCCGGAGTTTATGCGGGATTTGATCCAGATCTGCCGGATCGGACGCAGCCTGGGATTGCACCTGATCCTGGCGACACAGCGGCCGGCGGGCATCGTCGACGAACAGATGTGGAGCAATTTCAATTTTAAGCTCTGTTTAAAAGTGGCGCAGAAACAGGACAGTCAGGAAATACTGCATTGCGATAAAGCGCTGCGGTTAACCCGGCCGGGACAATTTCTGCTGCTGAGCCAGCAGGATCTAATCCAGGGACAATGCGCGTGGTTAGGCGGTAAGCAGACGCCGGATCCCATTATCCGCTGGCTGGATTCCCGGCTGCAGCCGATCCGCGAGGTGCGGCGGGGTAAAAATAACAGCCTGCGCCAAAGTGAAGCGCTGATGGCAGCGATGCTGCGGGAAGCGGACCGCCGCGGTTTGTCTGCGCCACCGCTGTGGCCGCCGCTGCCGGCGGCGGTGGATTTGGCCGAGCTGAAAAAACAGACGGCCGGGCTGGTGCTGGGCGTCGGCGATGATCCGCAGCATCGCGCCACGCCGGTGATTGTTCACCCTTTGGCGCATGGTTTGTTCATCAGTGAGGAAGCGGCGCCACAGGAGGCCTTCTTGCGATGTCTGATCCAAAGCGCGGGACGGTTTGACCAAGCGGCTGAGTTTGTCGTGCTGGATCCGCTGGATCAGCTGCCGCAGTTCTATGCGGAACCCGCGGTTATCGAAGTTCTGACGTTACAGCAGCCGGAATTGATGGAACGATTTTTCAGCTTGCTTAAGCGCGGTCTGCGGCAGCGTCAATCCGCTGAAATTCCGTTGTTTGTCCTGACGCTTCAGCTCAGCACAATTCTGGAACGTTATGACAATCTGGCGCTGTTTCAGCAGCTTTTGGAAGAAGGTCCGTCGTTAAACCTGTATTTATTGTGCGCGGAGAAGCAAGTCAGCCGGCTGCCGCTGCGTCTGACGCAGAGTCTGCGGATTCGCTATATCCTTGGTCCGGCCGCGCCGGCCCAGCTTGGCGAGGTGCTGGAGCGAACCTGGACTCAACCGCTGGCGAGCGGTTGGGGATTGGTTCAGAAGGAGTCCGTTCTGAATTTCGTTTTGGCCCGGCCGCTTTCTCCACTTCTAAACGATAAACCGAAACGCTGGCAGCTGCCGCGTCTGCCGCAGCGTCTGCCGCGCCGCTGGCTGAAAAAGAAAGCCGTGTTTCTGGGTGTGGATCCAATTCTGTGCAGGCCGGTCTATGCGACGCTGCATTCGCGGCAGCATCTGGTTGTACTCAGCTGTGAAGCGAAGCTCTGCGCCGCCAGGATCCGTCAGCTTGGCGGCGGGCCTTATCCCATCGTCGATGTCTCCCGGCTTGACGAAGCGGAAATCATCGCGTTTTTGGAAGGAGAAGCGCCGTTTGTTCTGGTTGGCACAGCGAGCGATTTGCAGCGCAGCACATGGCGCAGGCTGGTTGATTTTTCATTGACGTTGTGGTCCGGCCCGGGCTTGCGGCAGCAGCTGTTTTTCCCGGTGCCTGCCACGATGGCAAATTTAACAGATCAGGAAAGTATGTGGATTCAAAACGAACAAATGCAACGATTGAAGGAGATAGAATAAAATGGAAAATGAAGTTTTACTGGGTTTTGAATTAGTCTGCTGCGACGCGTATTTTGAATGCAGCGTCGATTCGTCGCTGACGCTGCGGGAAATTGTCGAAGGCCTGCAGGAGATGAGTCCGCCGGAAATCCGCGAGGAATTTGATCTATGTCAGCCGCTGATCCTATGTGATCCCCAAGAGCACCGGATTCTGGACGAACAAAAAACAGCCGCCCAGCTGCGGCTGCCGGACGGCTTTAAGATTCTGATTTTCTGATCGGATGAATTTCGGTTTGGCCTGTGGCAGGCTCTTTTTGCCACAGGCTGAGCTGCTTTTCATTGTGCAGCATCAGCAGGAAGTTGTCGCGGGCCATTGGATATTCCGCGTACAGCCGCTCCAGCATTTCTTTCATATCCTGCCTTCGGGTGTAGCCATCCATCGGACAGGTCGATTTCACAACCGGTACGCTGCAGCTCTGTACCGCCGCGCGGATTTGATTTTCACGGGCGTAGATGAAAGGCCGGATAAACGGCATTTCGGCGTTGGATAAATACATCTTCGGCGCGAAGGTGGCCAGCCGGCCGCCATAGATCGCATTCATCAATAAGGTTTCAATCGCGTCGTCCCCATGGTGTGCAAACGCGACTTTCGTGCAGCCGAAGTCCTTTGCGGCCCGGTTGACGGCGCCTTTTTTCAACGTTGAGCACAACGAGCATTTCAAGGAACCGTCCGCATTGGCCTGAATTTTTAAAATCTCGTAGATTCGGCTGGACACGAGTTCCAGCCGGATGCCGCGCTGTTTGAAAAAGGCTTCGGCGTCCGTAAAGTCCATATCGGGAAAGCCCATCTGAATATGAATGCCGACGACTTCAAACTGCTTGCTTTGGATCCGCCGGCAGAACTGCTGGTAAAGATGCAGGCAATAAAGCAAAAGCATCGAATCCTTGCCTCCGGAGACGCCGACGGCAATCCGGTCGTGATCGGCGATCATGCCATAGTCCAGATCGGCTTTGCGGATACAGCCTAAAATTTGTTTCATCGCATTCATGGTTTTGTCCTCCTGACGTTTTTTACTTCCGTCCTATTATACCACAGGCCCTGTTTGAAGCCCAGGTGAACATTCCGTGTGAGATTTAAGCGGATACGGCGATAGGCTTTGCAAACGGATGGGAGCCTTGGTATAATGAAACGTGGAGTTTGGAGTGATACAGTGGACGGAATTTGTTTAATTAATAAACCGGCAGGCATGACGTCGTTCGACGTGGTTTATCAGGTGCGCAAAGCGGCCGGCATCAAGAGCGTCGGGCATACTGGAACCCTTGATCCGCAGGCGAGGGGCGTTCTGGTTGTGCTGCTGGGCCGGGCTTGCAAAGCGCTGCCGTATTTATCAGGCAAGACGAAAGAATACATCGCCGAGCTGACGCTGGGCACAAAAACCGATACGGGCGATATCTGGGGCAAACCGTTGGAAACCAGACCGGTTCGCGAGGTTGAATCGACGCAGCTGGAAGCGGTGCTCAACAGCTTTCTTGGCGTTTCGCTGCAGATGCCGCCGATGGTATCCGCAATCAAAAAGGACGGCAAGAAGCTGTATGAATATGCCCGCGAGGGCGTGGCGGTCGAACGGGAAAAACGTCCGATCGAAATCACGGAAATCGAATTATTGCAGACCGCTCCGGTCATCCGTTTCCGCGTCGTTTGTTCCAACGGAACTTATGTGCGCACCTTGTGTGAAGACATCGCGGAAAAGCTGGGAACCGTGGGCACGATGAGCAGTCTGGTCCGGACCCGGGCCTGCGGCTATACCTTAGAACAATGTCAGTCGCTAAACGAGGTCCGGCAGGGCTGTTTTCAGCTTGTTTCCATCTATGACGGCATTGCCAGCCAATATCCGCTGATCGAAGCGAATCCAGCGCAGATTCCGGATATTAAAAACGGCAAGCGGCTGCGTTTGAACAGTATGGAACCCATCGTCGGCGTCGTCAGCGGAAAGCAGGTGCTGGCGATGATGGAACGGCAGGAAGATGGAATTTACCGCTGCCTGCGGGGATTATGGTAGGAGAAATATCAATGAAAGTAGATATGATAAAAACGCATGGCGGGCCGGTTCTGGAAGGGCCGGTCTGCGCCTGCATCGGCTATTTTGACGGTCTGCATCGCGGACACCGGGCGTTGATTGACGAAACGATCCGCCGGGCGAAGGCGGCGGGGTGCGACAGCGCGCTGATCACATTTTCACCTGATCCGTGGATCACGATCGGCAAGATGCAGAAAGTGCAGCATTTAACGACGCTGGAGCAGCGCATCGAGCTGGCCGGCAAGATGGGAATAGACCGTGTGATCGTACTGGATTTTGTTAAAGAAATGGCCGAGCTGTCGCCGCAGGCGTTCATTGACATGCTGGCGGAGCATTGCCGTCTGAAGGTATTAGTCTGCGGTTTTGATTTTCATTATGGAAAATTCGGCAGCGGCAGTGTCGAAACGCTCAGAGCTGAAGCTGATAAACGGTTTGACGTCGTGGTGATCGCGGCGGTCAACGATCAGGGCGATAAGATCAGTTCTTCACGGATCTGTCGTTGTCTGGAACGGGGCGATGTTGCGGAGGCCGGGCGTTTGTTAGGCTATCCTTATGAAATCCGCGGCGTGGTCGTTCACGGCCGTCAGAAGGGCCGCGAGTGGGGCTTTCCCACCGCGAATTTAAAAACGGATGAGGAAACGCTGATGCCTTTAGGCGGCGTGTATGCCGGGGAAGCGGAAAGCAAAGGCCGCTGTTGGAAGGCGATGATCAATATCGGCCACAATCCGACCTGCAATCCGGTTCGCGAGCTGTCGGTCGAAGCAAACCTGTTGGACTGTGCGGAAGATTTTTACGATCAGCCGATGCGGCTGCGCTTTTACAAGCGGCTGCGGGCAGAGCAGCAATTCGCTTCGTTGTCGGAATTAGTCGATCAGCTTCGCCGGGATCAACAGGCCGTCCGCGAGGTTGTTCAGGAGCCGGGAGATGAATGAACAATTCTTAAAGCGGATGCAGACGCTGCTGGGGGCGGAGTACGACGCTTATGTGAAAACCCTGCACAATCCGCCCTTTCGCGGTTTGCGGGCCAATTTGTTAAAAATCCAGCCAGATGCCTTAGTTAAGCGTCAATTCGCTTCCTTGTCGCCGTCACCGTTTGCCCGGGAAGGCTTTGTGCTGACCGGTTCGGAAACAGGTCTGGGCAATCATATTTATCACCGGCAGGGATTGTTTTACATGCAGGAGCCATCGGCTTCGTCGGCGGTGACCGTGCTGGATCCGCAGCCGGGCGACTGGGTGCTGGACTTATGCGCGGCGCCGGGCGGAAAAAGTACGCAGATCGCTGCGCGGATCGGCCATGCCGGCTTTCTGATCGCCAATGAAATCGACGGCGGCCGGGCGCGCGTCTTAATGAGCAATCTGGAACGCTTAGGCGTCAGCGAAGCCCTGATCACTCACGCTTCCCCAGAACAGCTGTGTCCGCAGTTAACGGGCTGGATGGACAAAGTTCTGGTAGACGCCCCATGCAGCGGCGAAGGCATGTTTAAAAAGGAAGATCAGGCGCTGGCCGACTGGAGCGTCGAGCATGTCCGCTCCTGCGGTCTGCGTCAGCAGAAAATTTTAGAATCGGCCGTATTCACGCTGAAGGAACAAGGCATTCTTGTCTATTCGACCTGCACGTACGCCCCGGAGGAAAACGAACAGGTTATTGATCAGTTTCTGCGAAAGCATCCGGAAATGGAGCTGCTCGACTGCGGCGTGAAGTTCGGCCGGCCAGGCTTGTCGCTGGGGCTTGTCGACGGTGCGAAGGTCCGGCGGATTTTCCCGATGGATCAGGGCGAAGGTCATTTTGTCGCGAAGCTGCGCAAAAGGGCGCCTCAGCCTTCAGTCCGCCAGCGGTTTGTCAAAAGTTCGCCGCTGCCGCCGGCAGCCCGGGACTTTTTCAACGATCAGCTGACGGAGATCGGCGACCTGCATTTCCATCTGGAACAGGACCGGTTGTCCCTGATGCGGCATGAATTTATCCAGCTGGATAAAATTCCGGTGCTGCGGCAGGGGGTAATGGCCGGGGAAATCGTCAAAAATCGGCTGGAACCGCACCATCATTTCTATACGTCCGCCTTGCTTCAGGATCGTTTTACAAAAACCGTGGAGCTGGATGAAAACCAGCTTACGCTCTATTTGCAAGGACTGCCGTTAACGATGAACGCCCCGCGCGGCTTTCTCTGCCTGAGATTTGAAGGCTATCCCGTCGGCTTTGGCAAGAGCGACGGCGCCGTGATTAAAAATAAATACCCCAAAGGACTGCGTACACGCTGAAGGAGGATGATCCCATGCGTCTTGAACTGTTTGATTTGATCGACGATTCGGTCAAACTGCTGGAACTGAACAACCCGTCCTACCAATATGTCGAAGGGGCGATCAAAGGCTGCTTCGAGCATCTTCTGGAAGACTATATGGATTATGTCGTCGGCTTCAGTTCGCGGATAAAATCAATCGGGTCGCTGAAGGAAAAAATGATCCGCAACAAATATTACCTGCAGTTTTCAACCGGCGAGGAGGTTTTGAATTTTCTTCCCGATTTGATCGGACTGACCGTGGAATGCCGCTTTATCAGCGATGAAAACCGGATTTACCAGGCGATCCGCCATCATTTCAGCTTTGTCGAGGGACAGGAATATGCCCAATGCATGCTTTATCCCGATCTCTGTCTGAATCTGGCGATGCCCCAGCCCCAGCTGCAGCGCAACGGCTTTACGATTTACCGGATCGACGGCTATTATCTGTTCAACGGCCGCAAGGTGAATTTTGAGCTGCAGATCAAATCCATGGTGCATTCCTTCTGGAGCGAGATCGAGCATCAGGTCGTTTATAAAAACACCCAGTACGTGATGTTTGACAGCTTCATGAAAGATATTCTGGCTTCAATCCGCGATAATCTGGACGTCGTCGATCACCAGCTGGAAATCGTCTATACGCAGATTCTCAATCAGAATAAAGACAAGGATATCGGCATGAGCGAACGCGGATTCAAGATGTTCATGGCGAAATCGATCAGTGATCTGTATGCGATTAAGATGATCGAGTCGATCGGGTTTACGACCGATTTCAAGAAATGCAGCGCTGTGCTCAGCCAGTACATCTACATTAAAGATTTTGTCCAGTCGGACCAGCCGCAGCAGAAAATGGTCGAATATTTCGAACATTTCAACCTGCTGAAAATCAGCGATCTCGATTTCACGGAACCGATCACGCTGGAAAAAGAATTCATTCATTACGATCCGTTCTGCGATGTGCTCGGCCGCTATTGGCAAAGCATCATCAACATTGATTTTGAGTGGCACGTGTTCTTCGTCATGCTTTTTGCGATCCAGCCGGGCAACAACATTCAGGACTTCACGATGTTTGTCGAAGTGCTGAAATCGCTGATTGTCAATCGTTTCTGGTACGAGAAGAAATTCACGACGCTGGACAGCGTCAGCGCTCAGACGATCCGCGATGATCTGCTGCGGTGCGTCGCGGAAGCGATGGTGGAGGTCGGCAAGATCGAGATCATCCACGAAGACCGCCTGCTTCAGATCATGGAGCTGTTCCACGATGAAATCGACGGTCTGGACGATGCGTTGGGAAGTATGGAGGAATATCAGCTGCAGCGCAAGGATATTCTGGCGCAGCTGAAGCATAAAATCTGCGCTCTGTTTTATTGACGGTCAAATCGCTCATAACGGACAAGCCTGCCGCATACAGTACAAGTGAGCAGGAGGCCGTGATATGAATAAACAGGCATTTGCATTTCTCACTTTATTTACATTGATTCTGATGCTTTCAATCTACTATGTGACGCTGCCGGCCGATCAGGGACAATTAAATCCCGATCAGCTTTTAACCGGACAGAACGAGGATCAGGATTCCCTGGCCACGATGCAGCAGCAGCTGCAGGACAAACATAATGCCCAGGCCCAGAACTCTCAGGCGATCGTCGCGTCGCCTTCAGCCAGCACCGAAGAAAAACAGGATGCCTTGCAGCAGGCGGGACAGGTGGAACAAAACAGGAAAACCGAAGAAACGATCGTTGCGGCGTTGAGTCAGGCTGGAATGGAGGGATGCGTGGCGGAACTGCAGGACGAGGTCGTGCGGATCGGCTGTCCGAAAACGCTGGCCGGCGCCGAGAACGCGTCCAAGATCATGAAGATCGCCGCGGATCAGCTGCAGGATGAACGGGTGCCGGAAGTCACGTTTAAGTAGACGGCGCTAAAAATAAAAACCCCGTTTCATTTTCTTTGGCAAGTTTGGCTTTCTCTGGTATAATAGGAACAAAGAAGGTGAATAAATTGGCTCAGGAATATATTCAGATTAAAGAAAAAGACGAAGGCACAGGCCTGATTGCCTTATCAAAAGGTGTATTTGAAACGATTGCCCAGATCTCGATCGACGACGTCGATCAGGCGTATGCGATCGAACCGACAACGCTGAAGAAACCGATTCAATGCAAAATCGCGAACAACCGTTTAAACGTCATGGCGGAAATCAAAGTAAAATTTGGAGCCAACGTGAATGCGGTCTGCGAAACACTGCAGGATCGGATCTATCAGAATATTCTGCAGATGACCAGCCTGAAATGCAATCTGGTTGACGTCAAGGTCGTTGGATTTCTCTTTTAACAAACAGCCGGATTTCTTCCGGTTTTTTCTTTTTTACAGGAGGTATTGAAGATGAATACAGAATGTTTCAGAGTGCTGCCGGGACAGGATCTGGCAAAGACGATTGAACGCTATTGCGCTGAGCGTCAGATTACCGCCGCGGCGGTTGTGGCCTGCGCCGGATGCCTGAGCGTCGTCCGGTTTCGGATGGCGGACGGCGTTACGATCTATGAAAAACAAGTCGATGCGGAGATCGTTTCGCTCAGCGGCACGATCAGCGAACAGGGAATGCATGTGCATATCAGTGTCTGCGACCAAAAGCTGCATACCTTCGGCGGCCATTTAACCTCCGGCTGCATCGTCAATACGACGGCCGAGGTCGTCCTGCTTCATCTGGATCAATGGCGGCTGACGCGCAAGCCGGATCCGGCGACCGGTTATGACGAGCTGAACGCAGAAAGGATCGGTGAAGCGTAATGGGAGAAACGAAAATCGGTCTGGTGCTGGAAGGCGGCGGGATGCGCGGCGTGTATACCGCAGGTGTGCTGGACGCTTTTTTAGATGCCGGCCTGGAATTTGACGGAACGCTGGGCGTTTCCGCCGGCAGCTGCCATGCGGCCAGTTTTTTATCGAAACAGCGCGGCCGGGCTTACCGCGTCAACGTCAGCTACCTTAATGACTGGCGCTATTGCAGCGCACGTTCATGGCTGACCACCGGTGATTTCTTCGGCGCGAAAATGCTTTACGATACGATTCCCAATCAGCTGGATTTGTATGATCATACCGCGTTTGAACAACGCCGCGGCTGGTTTCGCGCCGTGGTCACCAATCTGGCGAGCGGTGAAGCGGAATATCCGGTAATCGAAGATCTGCATCGCGATATCATCTGGCTGCAGGCGTCCAGTTCGCTGCCGTTGTTGTCGCGCACAGTCAAAATTGAGGGACAGGAATATCTGGACGGCGGGATCAGCGATTCAATTCCAGTTAAGGAAGCGATGCGCCTGGGCTGTGAAAAGAACGTTATCGTCTTGACCCAATGCGCCCAATACCGGAAAAAACCGAATGAGCTGATGCCTTTGATCCGCGCGAAATACCGCCGCTATCCCAAGCTGATCGAACTGATGGCGACCCGTCATCTGCGCTATAACGAAACATTGGAAGAAATTGAAGCGCTGAAGCAGCAGGGCAAAGTCTTTGTGATTCAGCCGCAAAAACCGGTCACGATCGGCCGGCTGGAAAAGAACCGCAGTGAGCTTCATGCCTTATACCGCGTCGGTGTGGAAGACGGCGCCGCGCAGGCGGAAGCGCTGCGGGAATTCATGGGACGCTGAAATCAGGACGAAGAGAACGTCCAGTCCGGTATGGATCCGGCTTGTTCAGCAGGGAAACGCCGCCGGGCTGACCGTTTGCATGTCCAAAGCAAATTCGGATAAGTTTTGGAAAAAACCTTTGACAAGCCGCAGGTTCCATGGTAAAGTAAACAAGCAAAGAAAAAGTATGTAGAAAGTAGAAGTGCCCCTTCTCACCTGATGTCCTTCAGACTTGGGTTGACGCTGCAAACACAAAGAGAACTGTGTAAGTAGAAGCGGGTATTCTAGGAGTACCTGCTTTTTTGCAGTATGGAGGTGTCGTTTATTAGCAAGAAAGTCATGACCAACGATGATCTGGTCAATGAAAACATTCGTTTCAAAGAAGTCTTAGTCATTGGCCCTAAAGGAGAGCAGCTAGGCGTGATGATGCGCCGGGAGGCCCTGGAAAAAGCCTACGATTATGAACTTGATCTGCTGTGTGTCGCTCCAAATGGAAATCCGCCGGTCTGCAAGATTGTCGATTACGGACGGTATCGTTTTGAGGCGCAGAAAAAGGCGAAAGAAGCCAAGCGGAATCAGCATGTCACAGAGGTTAAACCCATGCGCTTATCCCCGGTTATTGATACGCATGATTTTGAAACCAAACTTCGTCAGGCCCGCAACTGGGTTGAAGATGGAATGAAGGTTAAGATCGATATGCGCTTTCGAGGCCGTTTGATCACGCGCCTGGAGGTCGGTAAAAAGGTTATGAATAGCTTCGTCGAACAGATGTCGGATATTGCATCCGTTGAAAAGGCTCCGGCCCTGGAAGGCAATACGATGTCTGTGGTTCTGACACCGAAGAAGAAATAAAAAAGTATAGGAGGACTTGATTATGCCAAAGATGAAAACAAAAAAGGCGCTGGCAAAGCGTGTTAAAAGAACAGGCAGCGGAAAACTGAAGAGAAGCCATGCTTATATCTCTCACTTTGCAGCGAACAAAACTCATAAACAGAAGGTACAGCTGAGAAAGTCGGCACTGGTTGACAAGACCGACATGAAGCGGATCAAGTACCTGATTCAGGACTAATTAGAGGAGGACGTTAGAACATGCCAAGAGTAAAAGGCGGAACTGTAACCCGCGCAAGAAGAAAAAGAACATTAAAGTTAGCGAAGGGCTATTTCGGCTCGAAGCACCTGCTGTATCGTACAGCTCATGAACAGGTCATGCGTTCTCTGCGTTACTCCTATATCGGACGTAAGCAGCTGAAGCGCGATATGCGCAAACTGTGGATCGCACGAATCAACGCGGCAGCGAGAATGAACGATATGAGCTATTCTCAGCTGATGCACGGCTTAAAGCTGGCCGGCGTTACGATCAACCGTAAGATGTTGTCGGAAATCGCGATTCACGATGAGAAGGGCTTCAAGGCAATCATCGAAACCGCAAAGACGGCATTAGCGAAATAAGTCAGAACCCCGATGAAAAAAACGGTGCAAATTGCACCGTTTTTTGTTGAATTTGCCGCAGGAATAAGCTATAATAATTAAGCACTGGCTCGTTGGTGAAACGGTTAACACAGCGCCCTCTCAAGGCGTCATTCACGGGTTCAAATCCCGTACGAGTCACCATAGATAAAATAAGACCCTTATCCAAGGGTCTTTTTGTTGGTTCAGTGCAGAAAACTCAAAGCGAAGTTTCGCAATCAGAATCGGCTGGCCGGATACAGACAATTTTTTCAATCGGGACCTCCAGAATCGAACACAAGATATCGACGGTGACTAAGGTCAGCGGCTTATTTTTGCGCATGCGATGAATCGTACCGCGGCTGATATTATGATGGTAGATCAAATCGTACTGGGTTACGCCGGTTTCCTTTAAGGTTTTCCAAAATGGACTGTAATCGATCATAAATTCACCTCATTTCATTACCATTCTAAGCGGTGAATGAAAAGGTTAATATTGCCAACAATTCAGGAATATAGCCGGTTAAGTGAAGAAAAAGCGGTTTTCGTGGTATTCTATCCCTGTTTTCCGGCTTTATTCCTCAGGGATTAGGATCTGCAGTAAATCTTGAAAAATGTAAAAAAAAGCTGGAAATGTCAGGAAATTACCGGAAATTGACCGCCCTTTAAATCCGTATTCGAACAATCGGGAGAAAATTTGGGAAGCAATTTGAAAGATTTCAGGCACAGCGTTGGATTGTTCGACTTAGAAATGATATAATACACAACGTGAGAAAAGAATTGAGGTATTACGATATGAGCGAAACATGCAATCACGACTGCGGCAGCTGCAGCGCTAACTGCGCCAGCCGGCAGGAACCGCAGAGCTTTTTGGAAAAACCGAATCCGAACAGCCGAATCCGCAAGATCATCGGCGTCGTCAGCGGCAAAGGCGGCGTCGGCAAATCATTAGTCACTTCGTTGTTAGCGACGACGATGCAGCGGCGCGGACATCAAAGCGCCGTCATGG
Source organism: Holdemania sp. 1001302B_160321_E10 (assembly GCF_015552275.1). NCBI lineage: Bacteria > Bacillati > Bacillota > Erysipelotrichia > Erysipelotrichales > Erysipelotrichaceae > Holdemania > Holdemania sp. 1001302B_160321_E10. The sequence continues at coordinate 66,226 of NZ_JADNEM010000012.1, forward strand.
ACGCCGATATCACCGGACCGTCGATTCCGAAGGTGTTCGGGATCCATGGCATGGCGTATGGGAACGACGACGGCATTCTGCCGGCCGTCAGCTCGACCGGCATTCAGATCATGTCCGTCAATCTGATGCTGGACAATGAGGAAACACCGGTGATCTGGCGCGGCCCGATTTTAGCCGGCATGGTCAAGCAGTTTTATGGCGAAGTGATCTGGTCGGACGTCGACTTCATGTTCGTCGATATGCCGCCGGGAACCGGCGACGTCCCGCTGACCGTATTCCAGTCGCTGCCGTTGGACGGCATCGTCGTCGTCACCTCGCCGCAGGAGCTGGTTTCCATGATTGTCGCCAAAGCCGTCAACATGGCGAATATGATGAACATTCCGGTATTGGGCGTCGTGGAAAATATGAGCTATCTGGAATGCCCGGACTGTGGCAAGAAAATCGAAGTCTTTGGTCACAGCAAGCTCGATGAAGTCGCGGCTGAAAAGGGTCTTGATATTCTGGCGCGGCTGCCGATCAATCCGCAGTTTGCCAGTCTGTGCGACGCCGGCCGGATCGAAGATTTTGAAGGCGATTGGATGACGAAAGCCGCCGAAAAACTGGAAGGGTTGTTGGAAAAATGAAACAGGTAGCAGCGATTCCTTATGAAAACGGACAGGTTTTCGGACATTACGGCAAGACGCGGCAATTTCTGATCGCAACGATTGAAGCAGGAAAAATCGTAACCAGCGCGATTGTGCCGACCCAGGGCAAAGGCCATGGCGAACTGGCGGGCTTTTTAAAGGAACACGGCGTCACGGCGTGTCTGTGCGGCGGCATGGGCGAGGGCGCTTACCAAACGTTGACGGCGCAGGGCATTGCGGTTATCCGCGGCGTCAGCGGCAGCGCGGAAGCGGTGCTGGCAAGCTACGCGCAGGGCCGGATTGCGGATGATCCCGAAGCAGTCTGCACGCATCATCATGATCATGACGAAAGTCATAGCTGCAGCTGCGGAAAACATTCGTAAGAATTTGAATCCTGTCATAAAGGCTTAAGAAATTGAGCCTTTTTTTCATTTCCCAGCTCGGCTATAATGAAAGAAACAAAGGTAGGAGATTGCGATGAACATCAAGAAAATGATCGGAGAGAAAGTCATTTTATCCCCGTTGGACAGTCGGGAAGCGGAACGGCTTGTTCAATGGGTCAATGATTTGGAGGTAACGCTGGGCACGACGCTGGCCGTTACCAGCATGACCTTGGATAAGGAAACTGAAATGTTAAAGCAGATGGAGCAGGGCGGCCGGGATTTTTATATCGTGGCCCGCGACAGCAGGCAGCCGATCGGCACCTGCGGCATCACGAACTGGGATCCAATCAATCAGTGGGCCAGCGTCGGGATTATGATCGGCGAGCGGAACTATCACAATCAGGGCTGCGGCAGCGAAGCGCTGGCGCTGTTATGCGATTACTGCTTTAATCTTTTAAACTGCCACAGCGTTCATCTGGAGGTCTATTCGTATAATCTGCCGGCCATCGCCTGTTACAAAAAGGTGGGCTTTCAAGAATGCGGACGCTATCATCAGGCGAAGAAGATCGGCGGACAGTGGTACGATTGCATCCAGATGGAACTGTTTGCGGAACAGTTTGATTCCCGCTGGGTAAAACCTGCCGTAAAGCGCAGGCAGGGAAACGCATGATCATCGCAGAAAATCTCGGCAAGAAATTCCGGAATAAAACCGTGATCCGGCAGATGAACTGTGCTATCAAAGAGGGCAGCATCTATGGGCTGGTCGGCGCTAACGGGGCGGGGAAGTCAACGTTTTTACGGATGTTGGCGGGGGTGTATCAGCCCAGCGAAGGCAAGGCCGAGATCAATGGGGAAGCGGTGTTTGACAACGCGAAAATTAAAAAGGAGATCGTCTTCATCCCTGATGAGCTGTACTTTTTTCCCAACTACAATTTCCGCATGATGGCCGATTATTACGCCAGTCTGTACGAACATTTCGACCGCCACCGCTTTCAGATGCTGTGCGATCATTTCAAGCTCGACACTGAGGCGCGGATTCAGAATTTCTCCAAGGGTATGAAGCGGCAGGGCGCGCTGATTCTGGCGCTGTCGACCCGTGCCCATTATTTCTTCTTTGACGAGACGTTTGACGGTCTGGATCCGGTCATGCGCTCATTGGTGAAATCAGTGCTGTCCGAGGACGTCGCGCAGCGCAGCTCAACCGTCCTTTTAACCTCGCATAACCTGCGGGAGCTGGAAGATCTGTGCGATCACATGGGCTTGCTTGTAGAAGGCCGGATCATGTTTGAAAGCGACATTGATTCGTTAAAAACCGAGATGTTCAAGGTTCAGATCGCGCTGCCGGACAAAACGTTCGACCGCGATGAATTCCGTCAGCTCAAGGTGCTGTATTACAAGAAAAGCGGTTCGATCGCAACGATGATCGTCAAAGGCGACCGTGAGCTGGTCACCGACGTACTTCGCAGCAAGCAGCCGATCATCCTTGATCTGCTTCCGCTGTCGCTGGAAGAAGTGTTTATTTATGAAATGGAGGGATACGGCTATGAGTTCGATTCGCTCCGTCTTTAATTTTAAAGTATTCTGGCAGAACTTCCGCAGCGCGCAGGGACTGCTTCTGGTGGCGATGATCATCTACCAGGCCGGAATTTTAATCAACTGTTTTTCGCTCAGCCGCACGCCGGGAATGACCCGGGTCGTCGCGTTTTCCGAAATCTCGGGAATTATCAGTCTCTGCGCCTGTTTTCTGCTTCCGATCGCGGCCTGCGTGACGCTGTTTGATTTTCTTTTCAGCAAAAAGAAAAGCGACCTTGTGTTTTCTTCACCGATCCCGCGCAAAACGCTGTACTGGTCCAACTGGGCCGGGGGCATGATTTTTCTGTTGATCAACGTTTTGATCGCTTCGCTGATGCTGCATGTCACGCTGCTGCGCAATCCGCAGCTGATCGTCGAAAATGGCGTCGTGATCCGGTTTCTGATCTTATGGGGCTTAAGCATGATGATGGTGTATTCGTGCTGCTGCCTGGCGGTGTCGCTGACCGGCAACCGGTTTGTGCAGTTTGTGCTGGTCGCGGTGCTGACGCTATTGCCAGGGTGGTTCCACTATACGTTCCAGACGCAGTTTTACAATTATGATCAGCTGTCCCAGGTTGACTATTCAAGTCAGAAAGCGACGGAAACGCTGACCAATCCTTATTCCATGCGGATTGTGCAGGATGAGGGAAAAGTGGATACGCTGCCATATATCGCTTTCGATCAGTTGATCAGCAGTCTTTCCGGGATGCGTCAGTCGTTCAGGGTGACGGATTACAACAACCATACGGCGTTCAGTTACAGCCGCTGCTGGATCATGCTGATCAATCTGCTTGCCGCCTCGGCGTTGGGCAGCTGGGCGTTTATCCGGCGCAAGGTCGAGGTAGCGGAGACCTCCTTTATCAGCGAAGCCGCGCATGAAGCGGTGCGGATTGCGGCGTTTGTGCCGATTTTCTATACGCTGGGCATGAAAGACTGGGTTTCGGCAGTTTTATATGCCGGAATCTTGTTGATTTTATATCATCTTTACGATTATCTGGCGCGGCGCGAATTCATCAGCCTGCGCAGGACACTGATCAGTTTTCTGGCGGTCGTGGCGATCGCGGCACTGATCCGTTTTCCGATGCGGATTCTGGTCCGCCGGGAAGCATCGCGGCAGATTTCAATCGAAGACGTCAGCGCAGTCGCGCTGGCCCCGGCCTCCACGCTGGGATCGCGTCAGCATGAGGCGCTTTTACAGCTCAAACTGGACGATCCGGAACTGATCCGGCTGGTTTTTCAAAGCAATGTCAACAGCGAATACACCGAAGGTTCAATTCATATGATCGTCCGGTTTTACCAGGGCCGCGGCTACTCTGATTTCTACGTTAACTTCGCGCCGGAACAAATCCCGCAGCTGGAAACGCGGTTAGGCGCCAACGATCAATATCAGCTGCTTTACCGCAGCCTCGATCCGCAATCGGTCTATTGGATTGAAGCCAACGGGATTTCGGCTGGTCTGGATAAAGCCGAGGTCGATCAGCTGGTCGCACAGCTGCAGCAGGAACAACAGCAGCAGAATTTTGCCGATCTGCTGCATGAAACAAAACAGATCGCCTGCCGTCAGTCCGACGAGTCCTATTGCTTTTTAAGCCTGACGCTGGTCTCGTTTGAAAACGGCGAGCGGACGGAACAGAACGTCGATCTGCTTCGTTATCAGTCGGTATTTCAGCTGTACAGTTCGTTTGTCAACCAGCAGTTTTTAAAAACCTATGCCGATAACGTGCGCTTTCTGAATTTTTACAGCATGTACGACAATCAGCTCGAACAGATCCGGCAACAAACCGATTTGGATTATGAAAGTTTTAATCTCCGGCTGTCTCAATGGCTGAACGAGAATCTGCCGACTCAGCTTCAGAAAGCGCCGCTCTCTTCAGAAGAATTCCTGTCGATCACCTATTATGATTCCCAACGGCAAAGTCAGGGGGCAATTTTTATCGAGAAGAACGAGAAGTGGCAGGAATTTGTCAGCTCATTAATTCAACCTGAATAAAATTCACTTAAAATTCACATCGTCAGGGTAAAATAAAAAAGAAATCAGGAGGTGCATCCCAATGGTCAAAATCTTGGTGGTCGACGACGAGCAGCGGATTCGCGAGATGATCCGCAAATATGCGGAATACGAGGGCTTTGCGGTGGATGAAGCCTGCGACGGTCTGGAAGCGGTCGACAAGGCGCTGAAGGAAAACTATGATCTGATCGTCATGGACATCATGATGCCGAATCTGGACGGTTTTTCAGCGTGCCGGGAAATCCGCAAAACGCATGAAACCGTACCGGTTATTCTGTTGTCGGCATTGGGTGAGGAATACGATAAAATTCATGGATTCGATTTGGGCGTCGACGATTACGTCGTCAAACCGTTCTCGCCGAAGGAGCTGATGATGCGGATTCACGCGATTTTAAAGCGGACCTCCCAGAGCGAGAAAAAAGAGCTGATCAAGATCAACGATCTGACGATCGACTTCACCGGGCGGATTGTGAAGATCAAGGATGAGAAATTGAATTTATCGCCGAAGGAATATGATCTGTTATTCTATCTCGTTAAAAACCGCGGGATTGCGCTGACGCGGGAGAAGCTGCTTCAGAATGTCTGGGGCTATGACTTTTTCGGCGATGAGCGGACGTTGGACACGCATATCAAGCTGCTGCGTAAAAATCTGCGGGAATACAGCCGCTACATTACGACGCTCAGAGGGGTAGGCTATCGTTTTGAAAACGGAAACTAGTCTGCAATGGAAGCTCGTTAAATATCTTCTGGCGTTTGTGATCGCGCTGTTAGCGCTGTTATGGCTGTTTCAGGTCGTTTTTCTGGACAGTTTCTATCAGCGGTTTAAGATCGAGGGCATTGAAAAGATCGGCAATACGCTGGCGGCGAATCTGCAGAGCGAGAAGTTTACGGAAATCGTCGCCCAGCAGGCCCGCCAGAACGACGCGTGCATCCGTGTGCTGCACGGCATCTATCAGATTCAGACGACTAATACGATGGGCTGCCAGATCTATAATCTCAAGAACAGCGATATCGCTCATTACATCGCGTTAGCGGAGGCCAATGGCGGCGATTATCTGGATATTCAGTCGGAGCAGGTTGTCAGTGAACTGCCCAACGGGAGTTTGCTTTTTTCGAATAAACAAGGATCGCGGAATTTGATTTACTTTAAAATTGTTGAGGACAACAGCGCGCTGAAAACGATCATTATGGTCAATACGCATATCTCCCCGGTCAATGCGACGACGGAAACGCTGCGCACGCAGCTCAGCTATATCGCGCTGATTGTCATCATCGCTTCGCTGGGACTGGCCTATCTGATGTCCCGCAAGATTGTCAAACCGATCGTCAACATCAATCAGAGCGCCCGGCAGATGGCGGAGGGAAATTATGATATTGTCTTCACCGGCCGGGGGTATAAGGAAATCACACAGCTTAATGATACGATGAATCACACGACGCGCAAGCTGAAGGAAGTAGATCAGATGCGCCGGGATCTGATTGCCAACGTCTCGCATGATCTGCGCACGCCGCTGACCATGATCAGCGGATATGGCGAAATGATGCGCGATCTGCCGGGTGAAAACACGCCTGAAAATGTTCAGGTTATCATCGACGAAGCGCACCGGCTTTCCAATCTGGTCAATGATCTGCTGGATCTGTCGAAGCTGCAGGAAAAGAAGATAGAGCTGCATGCCCGGAATTTTGATCTGACGCAGTTGATCGAAACGGTGCTGCACCGATATGAAAAGTTTACGACACAGGACGGCTTTGATATTCAGTTTCAACACACCGAATCTGTTGTGGTCAACGCCGACCCGGATCGTTTAGGTCAGGTCTTGTATAATTTCATTAACAACGCGATCAACTATTCGCTGGAGGATAAACGGATCGTAATCCGTCAGACAATCGTCGATGGTCAGGTGCGCGTGGAAGTGGAAGATCATGGCGAAGGGATCAGTGAAGACAAGCTGAACTATATCTGGGACCGGTATTACAAGATTGATAAGACGCATAAGCGTTCCAGCGCCGGCAGCGGAATCGGACTGGCGATTGTGCGGGAAATTCTGGAGCTGCACCAGGCCCGATACGGCGTGCGCTCCCAGGTCGGTCAGGGCTCGGTGTTCTGGTTTGCGCTTCCGCTTGCGGCGTCTGCACCGCAGGAAAAGTGTGCTTCGGAACATTCCTGACAGGTTGACTGAAATGTTTGTCAGTTTTTGTTTCAAAATAAAGATCAGTTTTGACGCAGGCACCGTGAACGAGGGCCTGCGTTTTTTTCTCCTTGCCGTCTTGAAGTGTGCCGGCGGCGATTGACAGCTGCGCCGTGGCTTGTTACAATGAAATAAGAAAGGTAACTTGTTACCTGTAAAAGGAGAATAACATGGAAATTTCCGATTTGGTGAGGCGCTTTTCCGATACGCCCGAACATCAGCGAAAAGCGATCTTCAGCCAGCTGATGATCGCCGCGAACCGGCTTCAGACAGTTTTTGATCATGAAATACCGCAGGTTACGTTAAAACAGTTCATGCTTTTAACAATGGTCCGGCAGTCTGATCAGCAGCTGACCCTCACGCAGTCAGGCAAATTGTCAGGCTGTTCGCGTCAGAATGTGAAAAAGCTGGCGGAAGCGCTGCAGCGCAAAGGATTTGTTTGCGTGCATCCTGACGCCGCAGACAGCCGCGCCTCACGGATTGAACCCACGCCGGCGCTGGAGGCTTATTTTAATTCGCTGAGCACTTTGTTCCAACAGCGGCTGGCGACGTTGTTCGCGGATTTCAGCGAAGCGGAAACGGAACAGCTTTTTCAGCTTTTGGTTAAATTAGCGGCGGGGATCGACGCGTTGGAAGGAGAACGGGCATGAAAAAAGTTCTGGTTCTGGTTCAATCAAAGTACGGCGCTTCGCGGCAATATGCCAGGTGGCTGGCGGAACGGATAGCCAGCGATCTGGCGGAAACAAAGAATTTTGATCCGCAGAATTTTGATCGTTATGCAAAGATCGTGCTGGTGGGCGGCGTGTATGCTGGAACGGTGGCCGGCGTAGATTTTCTGAAAAAACACCGGGCGCGTTTAAACGGGAAGATGATCGCCGTGTTCGCGGTGGGCGCCAGTCCGGCGGATGCGGACGAACTGAATCGGATGCAGCATTGGCTGAACGAAAGGCTGCCGGATGCGACGTTATTTTACGGCCGGGGGCGTTATGATGAGCAGCAGATGAATATTATGGACCGCACGCTGTGCCGGATGCTGAAAAAATCACTGCTTAAAAAAGATCCGGCTACTCTAAAGCCCTGGGCGCGGGCAATGCTGGAAAGCGAAGTGCGGGGGGCTTGCGACTGGTGCGATCCGAACGCCTTGGAGCCGCTTTGTTCCGTCTTGAAGAATGAAATGAACGAATAAGATAAGACTGCGGCATGGGAGAGTGATCCATGCCGCAGCCGTTTGATTCCAGAGAAAATGAAGGAAAATAATTTATTGTTTTTGTCCGGGATGGCGATGGTCCGCCGGCTTGCGCAAAAGCAGCGAGCGCAGCTTTGTGCCGTCGTAGGGATAAAGCGGATAGCAGTAGTTGCCTGACAATGTGTCGGTCTTCAGCATCAGCATGATGATTGCGGCAGTTCCCACAACCAGCCCCCACGGGCCGAACAGCGCGATCAGAATCAACAAGCTCATCCGGAAGAATTTGAAGCTGTACCCCAGTTCAAAGCTGGGCTGGGCATAATTGCTCAGCGCCACAAAGGCCATATATAAAATGACCTCGCCGTTAAACCAGCCGGTGCTGACGGCATATTCGCCCAAGATCACTGCGCCGAGGATGCTGAAGGCGCTGGATAAAGACGAAGGGGTGTTTAACGACGCCAGCCGCAGACCGTCGATCATCACCTCAATGATCAACAGCTGCGCTAATACCGGAATTGCGGCACTTTGTTCGATCAGGATGAAATGCAGATTTTCCGGCAGCAGCCAGGGACAGCGCAGCGCCAGATACCAGCAGGGCGTAAAGAATAACGTCAGGAAAAAGATCAGGATCCGCACCAGTTTTAAATACGTTCCGATCAAAGGCGGAAAGTAATAATCATTGGCTTCCTGAAAGAAATCGAAGAAATGCGTCGGCAGAATCATCGCCGAGGGCGTATTGTCCGTCAGCACGATCAGATTGCCTTCAAGGATACTGGCGCTGGCAGTATCGGGACGCTCGGTAAAGCGGATCCGCGGCAGCGGGTTGAGCCATTGCCTGGGCAGCAGACATTCCGCCAGACTTTCCTGAGACAGACTCAGACCGTCAACCTCGGTGTCATTCAGTTTCGTCCGCACCTTCTCCAGCAGTTTTCGATCAACCTTGTCGCTCAGATAGCACAGCACGACATCGGTTTTGGACCGGCTGCCAACCTGAACATATTCATAGATCAGTTGCGGATCGCGGATCCGCCGGCGGATCAAAGCAGTATTGAAGATGAGCGTTTCAACGAATGCATCACGCGAGCCGCGCAGCACGCGGTCATCCTCCGGTTCCTGCATCGAGCGCACCGGATAGCTGCGGGCGTCGATCAGCACTGCTTCCTGCGCGCCCTCGGCCAGAAACAACAGCGTTCCGCTCAACACGGCGTCAACTGCTTTGGCCAGATCGGTCGTGCCTTCCACTTCCAGATAGGGGATCTGCCGGGCCAGCCAGCCGCTGACAGAAGCCTCCGCCAGCGGATCCAGCTTCATCATGTGTTCCATGATTTTCTCCATCACTTCATCCTTGGCGAAGCCGTCGATAAAGATCAGCTCGCCCTGACCTTGCTTGAGATCAAAGACGGTGCTGACGCAGTCAAAGCTCTCCTCAATCGGCAGCCGCCGGTGCAGCTCGGCGGAGAACTCGACGGTGAAAGCGCTTGATTTTTCCAAAAAAATCACCTCGTTTCCAGTATTCCCAAATCTGTGGTTTTCTTGCGGGGAAATTCCTTGTCAAACAGAAAACCGGTGCTATAATAAAACAGGTTTTAAGAAAAGAGGGACGTTGTATGGAATTATTATTTTTTGTCATGAATCAGATTGATAAATTAGATCAGCTGCTGAAAGACTTATCGAACGAAAAGAAATTCAGCGCGACGATCATCGACAGCGCGGGGATGGCGCGGCTGTTGGCGGATCATGATTATCTGTTCGGCTCGCTGCGGGCGCTGTTAAACAACTCGCAGGTCAACAGCAAGACGATCTTCATGGTGCTCAATCACGAGGATGTTGAACACGCGGTGCAGATCATTGAGAAGAACGTCGGCAATCTGGACGAGCCGAACACGGGCGTCGTCTTCACGGTGCCGGTCAGCTATGTTAAGGGCATTGTGAAGAAGGGGTAATCACGATGCAGCAGTTAATGAGTTTAGCGATCCTGCTGCTGACGGGATTGGTTTTCGGCCGGCTGATGAAGCTGGTTAAAATGCCGAACGTCACCGGCTATCTGATCGGCGGTCTGATCGTCGGTCCATCCATTTTAAATCTTGTGCACGCCGATGCGCTCAGTCAGCTCGGCTTTATTTCCAGCGTGGCGCTGGGCTTCATCGCCTTTTCAATCGGCAGTGAATTCAAGGCCAGCTATTTCAAACGCGTCGGCATGACGCCGATCGTCATCGCGATTCTGGAAGCGATGGTGGCGGTCGTGCTGGTTATCGCCTCGCTGATCGCCTTCGGTTTTGATCCGGCATTCTCGTTTGTGCTGGGAGCCATCGCGGCGGCGACAGCGCCGGCGGCGACGATCATGGTCATCCGCCAGTATCGTGCGAAGGGGCCGGTGACGGAAACGCTGCTGAGCGTCGTCGCGCTGGACGATGCGGTTGCGTTAATCGGCTTCGGTATCGCGGTGGCGATCGCCCAGATGATCGAAAACCCGGGCAGCGGCAACCTGATGATGCAGCTGATGGATCCGGTGATCGAGATTCTCGGTTCGCTGGGCAGCGGCGCCGTTCTGGGTTTTCTGATGTTGATTCCGCTGAAGTTTTTCCATGATGAAGATAACCGGCAGGCGCTGATCTACGCATTTATCTTCATTGCGCTGTTTGTTTCCAGCATGTTTGGCTTCTCGGATCTGCTGACGTGCATGGCGATGGGCGCGGTCTTTGCGAACATCTCTAACGAAAGCGACAAGGTCATGGCGATTGCCGACCGCCTGACGCCGCCGATCTTCATGGCGTTCTTCGTCCTTTCCGGAGCGGATCTGAAACTGAGCATCCTGCCTTCGATCGGCCTGGTCGGCATCATTTATGTCGTCATGCGTGTGGTCGGCAAGTTCTTGGGCGCCTGGGCAGGGGCAAAGATCATGCATGCCAGCGAACCGGTGCAGAAGTATCTGGGCTGGGCGTTATTGCCGCAGGCCGGCGTCGCGATTGGTCTGACCGTCGTCGCGCAGACGGTCGTGCCGCAGTACGCGGAAACTGTGCGGGCAGTTGTCCTGTGCGGGACCCTGATTTATGAACTGATCGGCCCGAGCGTATCCAAGTGGGCGCTGACACAGGCCGGCGAGATCGTGGAATAAGAATGAAGCAGAGCGTTCGTTTTGAGACGGCGTTCTGCTTTTTCTCTGCCGGAAAGAAAAAGAAATCCGAAATCGTGATCGGATTTAAGCGGAAAGACGTGACAAACAGGATGGAACATGATAAATTTTTAACCATGAGGTGAATGGGTATGAAAGAACAATGCAAGACATGGGTTAAGCAGCATCTTGACGAAGGGATGGAGCTGGTCAAGGCGATGTATGAGCATCCTGAACTGGGCGATCAGGAATTTGAATCAATGGCGCTGCTATGCGAAAAACTGGAACAGCTGGGGTTTGCGGTGGAGCGCAGCTATCTGCTTCCGACCGGCTTCATCGGCCGCTATGATTCTGGAAAGCCGGGACCGAAAATCGCGTTTTTATGCGAATACGATGCGCTGCCGGAGGTCGGCCACGGCTGCGGCCACAACCTGATCGCGGCGATCGGCGTGCTGGCGGGCGGCGCTTATAAAGCGGTGATTGATCAGCTGGGCGGAGAAGTTCGGGTGATCGGGACGCCGGCCGAGGAAAACTTCGGCGGCAAGGTGCGGATGGCCGAGAAGGGCTGCTTCGACGATCTTGATGCGGCGATGATGATCCATCCGGGCACGGAAAACCGGCTGGGCGGCAGAACCAACGCGCTGATGCCGCTGAAATTTGAATTCTTTGGCAAAAACGCACACGCCTGCCACCCGCAGGAAGGCCGCAGCGCGCTGGACGCGGCGGTCAATACGTTTGTCGCAATCAACATGCTGCGGCAGTTTATGGAACCGGGCAGCTTTATTCATGGGATCGTCAAGGACGGTGGGGAAGCGGCCAACGTCATTCCGGCTTACGCGTCGCTGGAATACTATTTCCGCGCGCCGACGATGGCCGTCGCTAAGGCGATGTCGCAGCGGGCGGTGCAGTGCGCCGAGGGGGCTTGCCAGATGGCCGGGACGACCCTGAAAACAAGCATGTACGAATGTCCGTACGAAGACAATAAAATCAATTATACTCTGTGCAAATTGCTGGAAAAACAATATGCCGAACTGGGCTTAAGCGACATCCAGCCGGTCGACGAGGTGCCGGGCGGTTCCAGCGATATCGGCGCGGTCAGCTACCGCTGTCCGGCGCTGCACGGATATATCCAGATCTGCGGATGTGAAGTGACCGGTCATTCCCGCGAGATGGCGGCCGCGACGATCAGTCCGCAGGGGTGCGCAGGGTTGGAAAACGGCGCCAGCGCGCTGGCGATGTGCGCGGTTGAGCTGGCCTCGGATCCGCAGCTGCTGCGGCAGGTCAAGGAAGAATTCGCGCGTTAAAGCGTTTCAATTTCACATTCCAGAACGACGGAGGTCTGATCGAAGACCTCCTTTTGTATGTGAGCGACCAACGCCGTGACATCGCCGCTGGAAGCCTGATTGCGGTTGATGATAAAGCCGGCGTGTTTTTCCGAAACCTGCGCGCCACCGATCTGTTTACCTTTGAGGCCGCACTGGTCGATCAGGGCCGAGGCGTAATGACCGGCGGGGCGCTTAAACACACTGCCGGCGCTGGGATAGTCCAGCGGCTGCCTGGCGGTGCGGCGGGCCATGGTTTCTTCCATGAGGCGGCGGATATCCTGCCGTTTTCCCGGCGTCAGGCGAAAGGCGGCGCTGATTAGCACGTGGTTCTGATCGTTGAGCAGACTGGCGCGATAGGCAAATTGCAGCTGATCGCGGGTAAAGGTTTTTTCCTCGCCCTCAACTAAAACTTGCGCGGATTCCAACATTTCCGAAAGCTCTGTGCCGAAAGCGCCGCTGTTGTTGTGCAGCGCGCCCCCGACGCTGCCGGGAATTCCATACAAACGTTCCAGCCCGGATAATTCCGCCTGCATCGCGCCGTCGCACAGCCGCTTGATCGTGAGTCCGGCGTCCGCCCGCAGCAGCGTGCCTTCCCGCCTCAGTCCGGCCCAGTTGGACCGCAGCAGGATAATCATCCCCGGATAGCCGGCGGTTGGGATCAGAACGTTGCTGGCCTGACCTAAAATCCGGTAGGGAATTTCTGCCCGCGCCGCACAAACCACACAGTCCCGCAGCTTGGCAGCAGTGTCGGGCAGTGCGACTAACTCCGCCGGCCCGCCGATATGAAACGACGTGTACGGCGCCATCGTCACCCGCCGCTGCAGTTCAATATTTTTCTGTTGAAGCTCCTGAATCAGATTTAAGTCAATACGCATAGTCTCTCTCCTTTAAAAATGTTAGAAGTTTACGGCTGAATTCTGGGCAGACATCCTTAAAGATGATATAATAATAAAAATGATCTAACCGAAATGAAGGATGTGTGTTGAATGGAGTCCTATCTTTATACGGCAGTGAACAACGAAGGAAAAAAAGTACGGGGCGAGAAGCGGGCGGAAGACGTCGTGCATCTCTACTCGCTGTTGAATAACGAAGGGCTGTATTGTCTCAACGCCCACCGCAAGGCACAATGGGAAACCCAGACGGTAAAACCGAAAAATCAGGAGCTTTCTCTGATGTGCAAGCAGCTGTCAGCGATGTTAAGCTCGGGGATTCCGTTAGTCAACGCCCTGGAAATGCTGCGGCAGAAAAGTGATAAGAAGAAAATGAAGAAGCTGTATGCTCAGCTGGTCGAGGAAGTGCGCAAAGGCTCTTCGCTGACGCTGGCGATGAAGCAATGTCAGCAGGCGTTTCCGCCGCTGTTGATCTATCTGGTGCAGGCTGGAGAGATGAACGGAACGCTGGATTCGGTCATGGAGCGCATGGCGGGGCATTACGACAAAGAATATAAGCTGCGCAACAAGGTCACCTCTGCTTTAATCTATCCGATTATGCTGCTGGTGGTGACCGTTGCCGTCATCCTTGCGCTGATGACTTCCGTTGTGCCGAGCTTTTTGAGCATGGTCGGGGATATGGAGCTGCCGTGGAATACGCTGCTGCTGATCTCCATGAGCAATTTCATCGTCGCTTACTGGCCGTTTCTGCTCTTAGGCGTGCTGGTGGCGATCCTCGGTTTCCGGATGGCCTTGAAAGTGCCGGCAATCTGCCGGGGCTTCGATGAGATTAAAGTAAAATTTCCGGTGTTTGGAACGCTGAACCGGATCGTTGCGACCTCGCGGTTTGCGCGGACGTTTTCCTCGCTGTATTCCAGCGGAATTTCCGTCATTGATTCGCTGCAGGTATCCGGCGACGTCTTAAATAACAGCTATTTTACCGAAAAGGTGAACTGGATCTGTGAACGGGTGCGGCGGGGTGAGATGCTCTCCCGTTCGATTGAAGCTTCTGAAGCGTTCGATCCCTTGCTGAACTCGATGATGTATGTCGGCGAGGAATCCGGATCGCTGGAGGAAGTGCTGAATTCAATCTCGGATTATTACGATACGGAAGCGGATAACGCGACGCAGAAGATGGTCGCGCTGATGGAGCCGATCATGATCGTGATTCTGGCGATCATCATCTTCTTCGTTATTATTTCCATCATCATGCCAATTTATGATTCCTACGGGATGATCGCATAGCAGGGGGAAGCATTATGATACTATTGCATATTATGCAGCGGCATGCCGTTGTGGTTTGGGGAAAAGCAAAAAAACATGCGCTGGAGGTTCAGCGCACGCATTCCTGCGCGATTCCCGAAGGTTTATTGATCAACGGCTTTATCCAGAATGAAGAAGCCTTTGCCCAATGGGCGAAAACGATGGTTTCCGAGCTGGGACTCAAAGGCAAAAAAGTAACGGTGATTGCCGACAGCACGGCGGTGATCTACCGTCAGATCGAAACGCCGAAACTCAAGGCGAAGGCATTGGAAAAGAACCTCTATTTCAATTTAGCCCGCCAGATCGGCAACATCACAGAAAATACCGTTGATTACGCGATTTTGCCGCAGGCGGAAAACGGCAGCGAAAGTCTGACGGTCGTCGTCCCGCAGTCGTATGGCGATACTTACAGCAAAGCGCTGAAAGCGGCGGGCCTCAAGCCGCAGCGGATGATCACCTCGACGCTGGCTTTAATCCAGGCGGGAATGCGGTTAAATGAAGAAAAGACCGCGATTTATTCGTGGTGTTCGGACGAAGTCTGCACGTCGGTTTTATTCAATAACGGCCGCTTCATGTTTTCCAACGTGTTCCGCTTTGATCGCAATCAGACGCCGCTGGCCGTCATGAACGAGCGGATTTCCCAGCTTGTCCAGTTCCAGCGGATTAAGAATCCCGATTCGCCCGTGGAGCTGGTGCGGGTCGGTGTGCCGGAGAACGCCGAGTCAATCGCCGGCGAGCTGACGCAGCTGCTGCGGCTGCCGACCGAGATCTTCCCGGCAGTCAGCGGCTTGAGCGCATCCGAGGTTTCCTCGCAGGTCTGCGCGGTATATGGTCTGGCGATGCTGGCGCGGCCTTACGACCTGTTCAGGGGAATTGATCATCAGCGCTATACCGAGGCTTACCAACGGCGCCGCAGCCTGCGCGTGATTCTCGGGCTGTTTGTCGTTAACGCCTTCCTTCTTGCGATCCTTTGCTATCGGCAATTCGCTTTGAATCAGATTGAGGACAACGCGATCAGGCAGGTACAGGCGCAGCTGCAGCTGCCCGAGCGGCTGCAGCAGTATGACGACGCGCTGATGCTGTCGAGTGAAAATACGCTGACCCGTCAGCAGATTGAAGACGCGCTTCAGGTGCTGCAGTACAGCGAACAGACTGAACAGTTTTCCAAGACGCTGTTCGAGCAGATTCAGGCGCTGCGTCCCAAGGACGTTGCGATCAGCGGACTGCAGGTTCAGGATGGTCTGGCCGTTCAGCTGACCTGTACGGCAGGCAGCCGGCTTTCCCCATCCCAATACGCGCAGGATCTGCGTTCGACAAACTGGTTTGCGGATGTGAATTATACCGGCTTCACCTATAACGAAAGCAAGAAGAACTACAATTTCCTGATCACATTGACGCTGAAAGGGGTGGACGCGGAATGAAACTCTCTGAACGTGAGAAAATCTTACTGGTCGTCCTGGCGTTTATGTTATTGAACGTGATTGGCATTCAGTTTATTTTGACCCCGATGCAGCAAAAACATGAGGATTTAGTCAGTGAGCGCGCTCAGATTGAAGACGAGCTGGCGCAGCAGCAGCTGATGATCGACATGCTGGACGCCCTGAATCAGGATCATGAGGATCTGGCGGTTCAGCTGCAGAATCTGGCCGACCGCTTCGTGCCTCCGAAGTATTCTGAATTGAAGGATGAATACTTGTATGAAACGATGGCGGATTTTATCAAACAATGGGATTCTCTGACGATCTCGGATCTGACTTACGCGACACTGCCTGGCAGCGAACAGGCGTTAAGTGTCGTGCTGATGGTGGAAGCGGATTTCACGGTCACCGGTTCGATGGATCAGATGATCGGCGCGATGGATAAGATCCAACAGCTGCCGCAGGTCATTTCGATTACGTCCCTGTCGGTCAATGAGAAAGAAAAGCAGATGCAGGGTTCATTCCATATCCAGTTCTACACGTTTAACGATTAACTAAAGAGAAAGGGGGCGTCGCGATGCGGTCGAAACGGGGAAGCACATTGTTGCTGACAATCTGTCTTTTTATGGTGTTTCTGATTTTTGCCGCCGCTCTGATTCCTCTTTCCCGCCGGGCTTTTCAGCAGACGGCCGCGGACGTGACCCAGCAGCAGGCGGATTATATTGCCCAAAGCGCAGTGGAGGCGCTGATCACGCAGCTGGATGAAGAAAATCTGCGGCAGACGCTGATCAAGGTTGTACAAAGAACTCAAGATCAGGTTGTGAGTGATTGGGCCAGCTATGGCGACCGTGGCGAATACCGATATGTGATTACACTGGATCCGTTCTATGAATCGCATGAGTATTTTTTATGGGAAAAGCAGCATCTTCTCATCAGCGCGCAGTCGAAATATGAAGGAAAGACGTCCCAGATGACGGCCGTCGTGCAGGCAACAAAATACATGAATCAGTTCTTTGATCCCAACGGGATCGAAAGAGAGATTACCGGTAAGGATGGCCTGTCGAAACGCGCCGTCCTGATTAACGAATGCCGGATTCCAACGGATCATTCGGCCAGCTTCTGGATCAATGCGATTTCTGATTTGACGCTAACGCAGCAGAACGTAAACGGAAACATCAGTTCTGAAGATGAAAAACCCGATGAATTACAGAAAAATCTGGATCCGAAAGTTGTCTTAATTTACCGGAACATTAAGAATCCTGTGGTCACCGGCCATATTGACGGCAATGTCGTCTTAGAACCGGCTGAATACACAAAAGCGACGATTGGCAGCGATACGCAGGGAGAAGTCGTCATTGACGGCGACGTTATTTGTAAAGGCGATCTTGTGTTGAAGAATGCCACGGTGACGGGAGCGATCTATTATACCGGCAGCTTTAAATCAGAGAACGCTTCTTATACTGGAGAAATTCGGCAAATTCAATCCACAGACGCTCTTTTTGAAAAGTATCTGTTTCATCTTTCAGTAATCCCCAGAAAAATAGAAAGCATTGAAGGCTATCGTAAAGTTACTTCATCGGATGCCGAGATAGAGATTAAAATCACGGATGATTCAGCGATATTTTATGAATTTTCAAATCCAAATCTGGAAAAATTACAGATTAAAAACGGGAAAACACTGGATATTTCGTTCGTTAATTTAGCCAAAATGCCACATCAGCTGATCGTTGAAAGCGAAAACAAATTTTATCGGCCGGTCTTTTTTATTGAAGATGAAAATCCCGTGCTCAGCGATCAGGTCTCGACGAATCTGTTGAACAGCGAAAATATTATCCTCGTTTTTACCCATCCGGTTCGAATTCAGGGTGACGTCAATGTGAGTGTTTTTGCGCCCAAGATTATTTTTGAGGCTGAAAATATCACGATGAATGGTCGGCTGCAGGCTTGTGAGTTCGAGCACAGCGAACTTGTCAGCAGCGTCAACCTGAAGGCGAGAAATAATGCGGATATTTATGAGGTATTTAAATTAGGCGGAGAGGATGCCTATTATTTTGACCTGTACTATTATCAATCATAAGGAAAGGAGGGATCTGCCATGAATAAACGCGGCATGACTTTGTTGGAAATTGTGATCTCGTTAGGCATTCTGGTGATCATCGTGACTTCGCTGACGAAGGTTTTTACTTCCGGCGTATCCTTGACGATGGAATCGGACAGCCTCAGCCGCAGCGAGTTAAAAGTGCGCAAGGCGATTGCGGGTGAAAAAATTGCCGGCGTTAAAATCATGCCGCAGGACGCGTCGCTGACCTTCTCGCTGGATGGACAAAGCTATTCCATTTCCGGACAAATGAAGACATATTCCGATGCTAAGGGGCGTGTTAACTATCGTTATTTTGAGGCGGATCCTTCATGAAGAAGCGTGGGTTTACGCTGATTGAGATGGTGTTGGTCGTCGGGTTGTTAACGACGCTGGTGATTGGCTTGACCGCGATCTTCAGGCCGATGATCGCAACCTATCAGAAAAGCGCGCTGCAGACCGATCTCAAAGACAAAGCGCAAATTCTGATCGAACAGATCAGCAAGCCGATGCAGACCGCGAAATCCCTTGTCAGTGAAAAGAAATCAATTACGGAATTTAAAGATGAATATGGCCGAAACTTTCTTGTTTACAGCATTGTCAACGGTCAGCTGCAGGTCTGGGATTTTCCAGGGGGGGCGCCAAAAGCGCTGTATTCTCCAGATTTTTACAACGGTTACAAAGTGGATATCAAGCTGTCCACAGCGACAAAAGATTATGACAGCGATACGACGACGGTGAAAATCGTTCTGATCTTCAATAAGAATGGTGAAAAATATCGCGCGGAATCAGCGATAGAATGTATGAATATTGATTATGGCCGCCAGGATTTCAGCATTGTCCTGTCAGAGGGCTATATCGCGATAGAAAGGTAGGCGCAGACAAGTGAAAAATCTTCCGATCGGCCAGCTGCTGCTGGAACAGGGTTACATTACAGAGGAACAGCTGAACAGCGCGCTGGCGCATCAGAAAGCACATCCCGGCAACCGTCTGGGCGACGTCTTAATTGAATTAGGCTATATTACGGAAGAAAAGAAGCTGAAAGCGTTGAGCGTGCGTCTGAACGTTCCGGTCTACGAAGGCTTCCAGATCAATGTCAGCAGCGATATCGTGCGGCTGATCTCCGAAGACGTTGCGAAGAAGTATCAGGTCATGCCGTTGGAAATCAAGAACAACGCCCTGCAGCTGGCGACCAGCGATCCACTTGACTTCTATGCACTGGAAGATATCAAGGCTTCCTGCGGTATTCCGGTATCTCCGGTCTTAGCTCCGAAGGAAATGATTGAGAATGCGATCCGGCGGAACTACGCGCAGGCCAATGTCAGCAGCGCGATCGACGAAATTGAGAAGGATCTGACGGAAGATCAGGACTTGGCGCTGAACGATGAGCTTTCCGAATTGACGCAGCGTGTCGATAACGCGCCGGTCGTCAAGTTTGTCAACAACATGATTCGTCAGGCTTATGAAACAGGAGCGAGCGATATTCATATCGAACCGTTTGAAATGACGACGGTGATTCGATTCAGAACCGACGGTGTTCTGCATGAATTCACGCGAATCGCGAAGTCCGTGCATGAGGCTTTGATTACGAGAATCAAGATTATGGGGAACATGAACATTGCGGAAAAACGAATCCCGCAGGATGGTCATATTGAAAGTCAGATCGACGGCAAGAGTCTGGATATCCGTTTATCCTCACTGCCGACGGTTTATGGCGAAAAGATGGTCATCCGTCTGCTGGGCCACAGTCTGCAGCAGCTCACAACGTTAAAAGATCTTGGCTTGCAGCAGAAAGACTATGATCTGATGGAGTCCATGATTCATCAGCCTTACGGCATTCTGTTGTTTACCGGCCCGACCGGCAGCGGCAAAACCACGACGCTGTATGCTATTTTAAATGAACTGGCAAGAGAGGAAGTCAACGTCATTACGATTGAAGACCCGGTTGAAAAACGAATGATGGGCATCAATCAGGTTCAGGTCAACGCTAAGGCCGGATTAACCTTTGCTTCAGCCCTGCGTTCCATTCTGCGGCAGGACCCGGATATCGTCATGATCGGCGAAATCCGAGATGAAGAAACCGCGGAAATCGCCGTCCGTTCAGCAATCACCGGCCACTACGTTTTATCTACCATTCATACCAATGACAGCGCCACGGCCATTGCCCGTTTGAAAGACATGAAGGTGGAACCTTACCTGCTGTCTTCTTCCGTTGTCGGGATCGTTGCCCAGCGTTTAGCCCGTCAGCTATGTCCGCATTGCAAGGAACAGGTCATGCCTACGCCGGAACAAAGTCAGCTGCTTGGCGGCTATACCGGACCGATCTACAAACCTCATGGCTGCGCCCGCTGCAATCAGACCGGATATAAAGGCCGGACGGCGTTATTTGAAATCCTTCCGCTGACCGCTGAGATCCGCGATTTGATCGTCAGCTCAAATGATACGAATAAAATTAAAGAGTCCGCTATCAAAGCCGGTATGACAACGCTGTCGGAGGAAATGGTGAAGATGATTATCAAGGGACAGACGTCGATGGAAGAAATGCTGCGGGTCATCTATACGATTTAATTCGAAATCCTAATTGGATTATTACAAAAAACTTAAATTTTTTACACGGTTATCATAACTCTTTTACAATAACCGTGATATAATGATAGTGTTCAATATGAAAGGAATATTAAAATTATGAGGAAGAGTGCAAAGAACAACAAGAAAGGTTTTACCCTGATTGAATTGATTGTCGTCGTCGCTATTTTGGTCGCTTTGATGTTGATGTTGGTGCCGAAGCTGACAGGATTTACAGAAGATGCGACAAGAACTGCAAATCAGGCCAATGCTAGAGCAATCTATACGGCAATAGCAGCGAGTGATACTGCGGAAACAACTGGATTATATCCAGCTAATAAGAGAACAAAGCAAATTTGTTTATTTGAAGCACCAGCCGTTGAAAAAGATGTTAAAGTTTTCGAAGAATTTTGGGCAGATCCGGTAAAAACCGATATAAGGGATGTATGCAAGTATAATGGGACATCTGTTACTTGTGGGACAGATGAAAAAACTGCTGGTACCTATCCAGTTCCAGAAAATTAATTCTATTTGAGAGCGTAACCGCTCTCTTTTCTTTCTCCCCATTTCAGCGTACAATGAACAGTATAAATGAGGTGATCACGATGGATTTACAAGCTTGGATGGATCGGGGACGGGCGATGGACTGTACTGATTTACATTTGACGGTCGGCCTGCCGGTCGTGGCAAGAATGTTAGGGGAACTGACAATTATTGGGGATGAACCCTTAACGAAGGAAGACATCCATTCGATGCTGGCGACGGTCATGAACCGGACTCAGCAGGAAGAATATCAGAAAGGGGATCTGGACTTTGGATTCCAGGATGCGCATGGCTACAGCGTGCGTGTCAACGCTTATTATCAGAAAGGCAATCCATGCGCAGCGCTGCGTCTTTTGCGCAATACGATTCCTTCCTTTGATGATTTGATGATTCCGGAAGCCGTGCGCAAGCTTTCCACGCTGCCGCGGGGATTGGTGCTGGTTACGGGGCCGACCGGAAGCGGAAAGTCAACGACGATGGCCGCCATGATCAATTCGATTTCGCATGAACGTAAAGCGCATATCATTACGATTGAGGATCCGATTGAATACCGCTTTGAACATGCGTCCAGCGTTGTTCATCAGCGTGAGGTCGGCGTGGATGTCGCTTCGTTTGCGGACGCGCTGCGCAGTGCGCTGCGTGAGGATCCTGACGTTATTCTGGTCGGCGAGATGCGCGATTTTGAAACGATTCAGGCCGCGATCCGGGCAGCGGAAACGGGCCACTTGGTCATCTCCACGCTGCACACCAATTCGGCAGTCAGTACGATCGACCGCATTATCGACGTGTTTCCGGAAGCCCAGCAGGGCCAGATTCGCGTCCAGCTGGCAAGCGTGCTGAAAGGCGTCGTCACCCAGCAGCTGTTAGTCCGTCAGGATCAGCCGGGCCGGTTGGCGGCCTTTGAGATTTTACTGACCAACGATGCGATCGCATCCATGATCCGTGAAAACAAAGCGCATCAGATCAGTAGTGTCTTGCAGACAGGCCAGAAGGCTGGGATGCGGCAAATGGATTACGATCTGGCACGTTTGGTGCAGGAAGGGAAGATCTCTGAAAAAACAGCGCATGAGCGCTGTCTGAAGGAAGCTGATCTGCAGCAATACCTGTCTTACGCACCTTCGGCTTCGACGTATTACTTTTAAAAAAAGACAGCTTGCGCTGCCGTTTAGAACAAGGTGAGATAAGCCTGAATCAGAGCGTTGCCCCAAAGCACGCTGAGTGTCAGGCCGACCGCCAGAAAAGGACCAAAGGGAATTTCGGATTTCCGGTCCTTTTTTTTACAAATCATCAGATACATCGCCGCGATCGCCCCGATGAAACTGCTTAAGACAAACGCTGTTAAAACCAACGGCGCACCCAGATAAAACCCGGCGGCGCACATGATTTTTACATCGCCCCCGCCCATCGCGTTCAACCGCGACAGGATCCAGAATGGGACGCTGATGATCAGCGCGCCCAGAATCCGGCTGGGGATGGAGGCAGGTTCCAGCGCCAGGGCAATCACGGCGAGAATCAGAATGAAAACGGAAAGCCGGTCGGGGATTTCCATCGTATCCAGGTCGATCATGGCCATGACAATCAAGATCGAAAGAAACAAACAATGCAGCACGGCGGTGAACGTAGCCCCGTAATAGAAACCACACAGCGCATACAAAATTCCAGTTAAGCTTTCGATCAGCGGATAACGCGGCGAGATCGGCGCGTGGCAATAGCGGCATTTTCCCCGCAGCCCCAGCCAGCTGAGAACCGGAATCAGATCCATCGCGGACAAGGTGTGATGACATTGCGGACAGAAGCTGCGGCCTTTCGCGGTCGACAGCCGCAGAGGTAAGCGATAGATTGCGACGTTAAGATAAGAGCCGATCACCAGTCCAAATAAAAAGAAAAACAGAACGATTAACCATTCCATAACGAGTACCTGTTCATTCACGGACGGAGCCGTCCGCGATTAACCCTGCAGCCCCTGAGACTGACGTTCCATGTTTTCAACGACGATATCATGAATCTCGCCCAGGCTGGCACAATATTCCAGCACCTTCCATGGCGTATTGGTATGAAAGTGAATTTTGATCAATTCGTCGTCGCCGACGGCTAACAGACAATCGCCTTCGATATTCTCCGTGATGTAATCATGAATCGCATCTTCGGAAAGATGCTCGCCTTCAATTAAAAGCTGGGTGTCAAATTTAAATTCCAACATAACATTCTCCTTCGCCTGTTTTGGCGTTAATCTTATTTTACTCTGATTGGGAAGTCCGGGCAATCGTTCTGCAGAAGAAAGAAAAGAAGAAAAATAAGAATTGACAAGGATAGAAGGTACCTCTATAATACATTTAGATAATTATCTAAATGAATGGAGGAGTGAGAAGTGGGGATGCAGGAGACCTTTAAAGCTTTATCCGATCCCACACGACGTGAGATTCTGGAGCTGTTAAAGGAGAAACGGCTGACCGCAGGTGAAATCGCCTCGCATTTTCAGATGACCAACGCGACGGTATCGCATCATCTGGCAGTGCTGCGGAAGGCGGATCTGATCAGCGATGACCGTGACGGCAAGTTCATCTATTATGAATTGAACATGAGCGTGTTTTCTGAAGTGCTGGGCTGGGCCTTAGGGTTCATCAAGGAAAAAGAGAGTGGGGATTGAGTTGAAAGCGTTCTTTAATTGGAAATTGTTAATTCTTCCGGTGCTGGCAGTCGTGATCACTTTGATCGTGTGGCCTGCTTTGCCGGAGATAATCCCGACGCATTTTGACGTTCAGGGACTGGCGGACGATACAGGTCCGAAAATCATGATCTGGATTTTCCCGGCGATGTTGTTTCTGCTTCCGGCGCTCATGATGATTTCGCCGATGATTGATCCGCGGCGGCGTAATTACGAGAAATTTAAAAAGTCCTACGGCGTTATCCTGGGCGTGACGGAAGTCTTTCTGTTTTTGATGTACGGCTGGATTTTAGGTCAGATCTTCGGCGTGGCGTTCATTAATGGCGAATATCTGCTGCCGGTGATGACCGGTTTGATGTTTTTGGCGCTGGGCAACGTCATGCCGAAAATCAGGCAGAACTATCTGGTCGGCGTGAAGACGATCTGGAGTTTCGACGATCCCGATAACTGGAATAAAACCCAGCGCTTCGGCGGGTATTGCTTCTGCGTGGTGGGCGTACTGCTTCTGCTGAGCTGTTTTGCGCCACTGGCCTGGCGGACGGCGGTCATCTTGATTTTGATTTTTACCGCGGCGCTGCTGCCGATGGGTTATTCCTGGCTGTTGTTCAGGAAAAAGGAAAAGGAGAAGTAAAATGCTGGAGATAAAAGGCTTAGTGAAGCGCTATGGCGCCAAGGCGGCGGTGGATCATCTCGATCTGACGTGCGAAAACGGCGAGATCTTCGGATTCATCGGTCCCAACGGCGCAGGCAAAACAACGACAATCAAATCGGTCGTCGGGATTCTGGACTTCGACGAGGGCGAAATTTGGATCGACGGGCATTCGATCCGTCAGGAACCGTTAGTATGCAAACAGAATCTCGCGTATATCCCGGATAATCCGGATCTCTACGATATCATGCGGGGGGATGAATATCTCAACTTCGTGGCCGACATCTATCAGATTGACAAAGAAACCCGGACGAAGCGGATCCGGAAATATGCGGCGTTGTTTGAGCTGGAAGGGGCGCTGGCAATGCCCATCAGCAGTTATTCGCATGGCATGAAGCAGAAGCTGGCTTTGATCAGCGCATTCTTGCATGAACCAAGACTGCTGGTGCTGGATGAACCGTTCGTCGGTCTGGATCCGAAGGCTTCCTTTTTACTGAAAAAACTGATGCGCGAGCATTGCGGCTGCGGTAATACGATCTTTTTTTCGACGCATGTGCTGGAAGTCGCGCAGAAGCTGTGTGATCATGTCGGTATCTTAAAAGATGGACGTCTGGCGGCACTGGGGACGATGGAGGAAGTCACGGGCAACCAGTCGCTGGAACAGGTGTTCCTGGAGCTGGCCGATCATGAATAGAACGTTTGTCCTGATCCGGCTTTCGCTGAAGCAGCTGATCTGGCAGATGGCCCGCACCTTCGGCGGCCGGAAGAAATTCAGTTCCCTGCTGGTGCTTTTGGCTGCGGCGATGCTGATCGGATTGTCGGGCTTATACAGCTGGGCGATGATCGAAAGTGTGCCGGCGGAACTGAACATGCTGATCCCGCTGTCGATGCTGAGCGCGGCGTTCGGGTTGATTCTGGTCTTTGGTTTCTATCATGCTCAGGGGTATTTATTTGACTTTCAGGATTATGATCTGCTGGCAAGCATGCCGCTGACCCGAGGTCAGATCCTGATGTCCAAGCTGGTTGCTTTGATCGCGATGATGCTGATCTACAGCGCGTTTCTGACGCTGCCGATGATGGCGCTGTTTCAGCTGCGCTATGCGATGCCCGCGACATTTCTGCTTTATGGCCTGATCGGCCAGCTGTTTCTGCCGATCGTACCGATGAGCGTGGCGTGTCTGGCGGCGGTTGCCGTGCGTCTGATTTCCAGCCGTCTCAAACATCCGGTGCTGATCCGCAACGTGTTGTCGTTGGGAATGGTGATCGGCTTGATGACAGTCATGACGTTGTTTCAGGGACAGACCGGGCAGGCGCAGGACCTTGCCGCGCTGATTCAGCCGATTCAGACGTGGCTGGCTCCGGTGTACTGGCTGACGATGGCGATGATCAACGGGAATCTCTTTGCGTTGCTGAAGCTGATCGGACTTTCTTCGCTGGTTCTGATTCTGTTTCTTGTTTTGATCGCGCCGATCTGGAACGCGCTGAATCAGAAAGCGCGGACGACGCCGGTCAAAGCCGGCGGCAAGGTGAAGCTGGAGGCTTCTTCGATGAACGCGGCGCTGCTGCGCAAGGAGCTGCGGCGGTATTTCGGTTCGACATCGTTAGTGATGAACACGATGGTCGGCCCGGTGATGGTGGCGCTGTGCGCGGTGCTGCTGGCGGCGCAGAAGGATCTGATGGTGCAGATCATGCTGGAAAGCGGCGTCGACTTCCGCGCGTTTGCCGATCCGGTTGCGATGTTGCTTTTAGCGGCATGTCTGTTCTGCGCGATGATCTGTCCCATCACGGCGACTTCGATCTCGCTGGAAGGCAAAAACTTCTGGATTGTAAGATCGCTGCCAATTCCGGCAAACCACTATCTGGGAGCGAAGCTGGCTTTGAACCTGCTGCTCAACGTGCCGGTCAGCTGGCTGAGCATTCTGATCCTGAGCTTCGTGTATCATTTTGCGCCGGTCACAACCTTGCTTTTATTGGCACTGACCCTGTTGGCGGCGCTGTGCTCAGGTTTGTTCGGTTTGATCGTCAACCTGCACTTTCCGCGCTTTGATTATGATCGGGAAATTGTCGTGGTGAAGCAGAGTCTGAGCACGATGATCACCGTCTTTGCCGGGATGGGGTTCAGCTTTTTGATCATTGCCGCACTCTTGTTATGGGCGCCGTTGGAGCCGGTTATGATGATGGCGGTGATTGCATTGGGAATGACAGCTCTGGCAGCGGGCATGGGCTGCTATCTGTTCTGCCGGGGCGAATCGCTGCTGCGCCGATTATCCGGCGTGTAATCCTGCCGAGTTTCGAACTTTCTTCAGGCTAACTCTGGCAATTCTGGAAATCTCTGGTAAAATAGAGGGTAGAGAGCAGCGCGCATAAGCGGGCTGTCAACTCATTGCCAACTGTAAATCGGTTGGCCGCTAAAGAAAAGGAGAGATTAACATGAAAGATTTGAAAGGCACAAAGACTGAACAGAATCTGATGACCGCATTCGCCGGTGAAAGCCAGGCCCGCAACAAGTATACCTACTATGCGTCCAAGGCGAAAAAGGATGGCTATGAGCAGATCGCGGCGTTGTTTGAAGATACGGCCAATAATGAAAAAGAACATGCGAAGCTGTGGTTTAAGCTGCTGCATGGCGGAATGCCTTCGACAGTTGACAATCTGAAAGACGCGGCAGCCGGTGAAA
Source organism: Holdemania sp. 1001302B_160321_E10 (assembly GCF_015552275.1). Classification (NCBI taxonomy): domain Bacteria; kingdom Bacillati; phylum Bacillota; class Erysipelotrichia; order Erysipelotrichales; family Erysipelotrichaceae; genus Holdemania; species Holdemania sp. 1001302B_160321_E10. The sequence goes on from NZ_JADNEM010000012.1 coordinate 93,410, forward strand.
ATTACGAATGGACCGATATGTACGCGAAGATGGCGGAAGAAGCTCGCGAAGAAGGCTTTGACGCGATTGCCAAGACGATGGAAGGCGTCGCTGCGATCGAAAAGACGCATGAAGAACGGTATCTGAAGCTGTTGGCGAACATTGAAAGCGGCGAAGTTTTTGTCCGCAAAGGCGAACAGGTTTGGGAGTGCCGCAACTGCGGACATCTGCACATCGGCGAAAGCGCTCCGGAAGTCTGCCCGGTTTGCGCGCATCCGAAGAGCTACTTCATGCTGCGCCCGACCAACTATTAATTTTTGGGGTTAAAGCAAGCCATCCTCCTGTGCGGGGATGGTTTTTCTTTTCCTGTTGGAGGATCGTGCTATAATAAATCCGGAATTCATGAAATGGAAAGAGGAGTAAGCGATGAAAGAAGTCAAGACGAACGCGATGCGGCTGTTGGACAAGCAGAAGCTTGCCTATCAGGTGCATACCTATCCGCACCACGATAAGGAAGCGGTCGACGGGGTGAGCGTGGCGGCGATGCTGAACGAGGATCCGGCGCATGTTTTCAAGACGCTGATCACGCAGGCGTCAAGCAAAGCCTGTTATGTATTTGTGATTCCGGTGGCGGCGGAGCTGGATTTAAAAAAAGCCGCGAAGGCGGTCAATGAAAAGGCTGTCGAATTGATTCCGGTTAAAAATCTGCTGGGCGTCAGCGGATATATCCGCGGTGGCTGCAGCCCGATTGGCATGAAAAAGTTGTTTCCGACGGTGATTCACTCATCGGCTTTGGATTATGAAACGATTCTCTTCAGCGGCGGTCAGATCGGCACGCAGATTGAAATGGCGCCGCAGCTCTTAGCTGATTTGATTCATGCACGTTTTGAAGCGATTATCCGCTGATGACTGGCGTTGAAAAGGAGATTAGACAGAGAAAAAATCCTGAGTGCTGCTTTATGAAAGTCAGAATTCAGGATTTTTATTTTGCTTTTAACGGTGAAGCTTGCGGCACGATCAGCGGCAGCTTGTACGGCCCGGTCGTGATCCGCACATGATTGGAGGTAAAGCCTTCGCCGTCCGACTGCATTAAGATCGGCTTGTCGACATGAATCTCAATTTCAGAGGCCCGCAGCATTTTGCATTGCTTCAAATGGGTGTGCTTGCCTTGTTTGTATTTTGGCATCAGCCATAACGTTTCCCATAACGTCAGCGGTTCAATGACGCAGACGTCGAATAAGCCGTCCTGAAGATCCGCCTGCGGCGCGGCGATAAAGCCATTGCCATAGCAGCTGCCGTTCATCACGGCGGCGATGATCGCTTTCTGCCGGATAGTCTCCGTTTTCGTTTTTAACACCAGTTCAAACGGCGCCGGCTTCAGCGCGCACAGGACCGCTGCCAGCCCGTAGACGGAAAACCGCGGGAGCGGGTAATTCTGATATAATTTGATTGCCAGATCGTTGACCCGTGCGTCTAAGCCCAGCGTCGTGCAGTTGTGGAAGCGCCAGTGATGACATTGCCCAAAGTCAACCTCCACCTGTTTGCCCTGAATGGTTTCGTGCAGCATCTGCGCGAAGGGAAGCTTGCGCCGGTCGATCATCCGGTAATAGTCATTCCCTGTGCCGCTGGGCAGGATGCCCATGCGCAATCCCTGCGGCAGACCGTTGAGCACTTCCCAGATCGTACCGTCGCCGCCGACCGCATAGACGATCGTTTCCGGATCCGGTTGGATTTCCGCCGCCAGCTTCTGAGCGTGTCCGGCGTATTCAGTCAGTCGGATTTCGCCGTCCAGATGATTCTGTTCGATTTCTTTTCGAATCGCGGCCGCAGCCCGTTTTCCGTCCCCTTTGCCGGAAGTCGGATTTACGATGAATATATGCTTCATAAATACCCCTATCTAAAAAATACGATAATTCCTGAATTATTTTACCATGGTTATTTCTTCCGGTCATCTCAATTTAATTGAAACTTCAAAATATTATGCTATGATTGAATCAAAGGGTGGGAAATGACATGAAAGAATCAATCCTGTTTGATTTTGCGACCGTGCAGGATTTGGAATCCTGCAAACAAATCGTAGCCCGGAAGCTTCAGGCCAGTCAGGTTGATTGCGATGATCTGGAAGATCTGACCAGAGACATTATGAAGCTTTCTTATTCCATCGGCGGATCCTACGATGTCAACATGATCGTCAGCGTGACGCAGTGTTATCTGGATCACCCGCAGCTCAGCAAAAAAATTAAAAAGAAAGTGGAAGCGTAAAGAAAAACCCCAGCCTGCGTCGGTATCCGCAGTATGGGGTTTTTTCATGATTTAGAATTAATCGCGGTTTTCGCGGCGGCGTCCGCGCTGACGCGCCCCTTTGGCGGCTGTCCGGCGCTTCGGCGGCAGATTGGAATAATCCTTGCCTTTGCGGACCATCAGAAGCGGGTGGACTGTCTGGCCTTTGATCGGCGTATTCTTCATTGCGTCGGCGATCTCGCGGTCAAACTGACGCGGGATCTGTACGGTCGTTTCCTGCGCGCTGATCCGGATCTTGCCGATGTCTCTGCCCGGCAGCCCGGTTGCGGTCGCGATCGCGCTGACGATGATCGCCGCGTTGACGTCCTGATCAGAACCGATATCCAGAATCAGTTCGCTCATGCCTTTTTCCGTCACGGTTAACGCCGGACGGGCGGAAGCATTCCAGGCTGATTCATCGAACATCTCCGTGCCCGCAATCTGATAGGCCAGGGCTAAAGCCATTTCCCGATAAGAATAGCCGTCATCCTTCATGGCGTCGATAATCGCCGCCAGCGGCTCCGGGACATCGCGGGTCATCCGGTGTTCCAGATCTTCGCGTAAGAAGTCCAGCCGGATCTTGCGGACTTCTTCCAGCGACGGCAGCGGCTTCTGCGTCAGCTTGGAGCGGGTTGTGCGCTCCAGATCGCGCAGTGCGTATTTCTGACGCGCAGTGATCAGCGTGACCGCCAGACCTTCCTTGCCGGCACGGCCGGTCCGGCCGATGCGGTGAACATAATATTCAGATTCCTGCGGCAGATCGTAGTTGAAGACGACGTCCATCGAATCGACGTCGATCCCGCGGGCTGCGACGTCGGTCGCCACCAGAATGTTGATCTTGCCTTTTTTGAAATTTTCCATGACGCCGGTGCGCATTTCCTGCTTCATGTCGCCATGCAGCGCGGCGGCCGGATAGCCTTTGGAGACTAAATCCGAGGTCAGCTCGTCGACCATTTTCTTCGTGTTGCAGAAAATCATCGCCAGATGCGGATTCTGCATCGAGATCAGCTGCATCAGAATTTCTTTCTTGGCTTCCTTCGGGCAGACGTAATAGACCTGTTCAATCTTCGGCGTGTTGATCTGCGTCTGCGGCGTCTTGATATGCACCGGATTGGTCTGGTATTGCGAGGTGATCTCCAGGATCGGCTTGGGCATCGTCGCGGAGAACAGAACGGTCTGGCGCTGCTGCGGCAGGGCGGCGATGACGGTTTCGATATCCTCGCGGAAGCCCATGTTCAGCATTTCGTCCGCTTCATCCAGTACTAATACGCGGCACTGGTCAAAGCGCAGCGTGCGGCGGCGGATATGATCGAGTACACGGCCCGGGGTTCCGACGACGATGTCGGCGCCTTTTTTTAATTCCAGAATCTGCTTGCTGATCTGCTGGCCGCCGTAAACGGCAACGGTGCGGATGCCTTCTTTATATTTGGTGAACTTGCGGATTTCATCGCAGACCTGCATTGCCAGCTCGCGGGTTGGGGATAGAATCAGCGCCTGAGGCCGCTTGCGGTCCGTGACCTCCAGCATTTCAATGATAGGAATCGCAAATGCGGCGGTCTTGCCGGTGCCGGTCTGGGACTGTCCGATGACGTCGCCGCCGTTCATGACGACCGGGATGCACGCGCTTTGGATATAGGTAGCCTCTGTGTAGCCGCAGTCTGCGATGGCGCGGCTCATCTCAGGGGATAGGTTTAGTTCGTTAAATTTCATGTGTTTCTCACTTTCATCTTAAAATCGCTCGCCTAGGAGTATATCATTATTATGGACAAAAGTAAAACGAATTAAGCAGGCAGATTCAGAAGTATGATATAATAATCCTAATCAAAGAACAAAGGTGAAAACAATGAAAGAGAAACGTGGTTTTACATTATTGGAAATGATCGTGACGGTCGCGATTTTATTTACGCTTTTGAGTATCTTGGTACCGACGATGTCAGGCTTCGCGAAATCCGCGGGCGATCAGATTTCAGATTCTAATTTAGAGCTGTTGAATTTTGCCACGCATTCCTACGCTTCGTTTCATGAGATCGAAAATAAAGATATTTTTGAATCGGTCGAGGACGACGCCGCGCGGCAGCAGGTGCTGGTCAGCGACGGCCTGATTGAGCAGCCGGTGCATCCTAGTGGGGAAGGGGATTATTGTTGGAACATTACCGATCAGAAATGGATCCGCTATGTTCAATCCACGGAAGGCTGCGGCGGCAGTTATAAACCTTCATCCAATCCGGATGGTTCGTTAACGCCGGATGACGTAAAGAAGCCGGAACCGACGGTGTACCCGTCGTCCAAACCGATGCCGACCTACATTCCTTCGCCTTACAAGGCGGTTTGTGAAGCCAGCAAGGGCCAGTTTGACATCGTTGCGGAAACCTGTTCATGCCCGGCCGGTTACGTTCTGGAAGGAACGGAGAAGAAAGACGGCGTTGAATATAAGGTCTGCATCCCGGTCGAACAATATATGTGCATCAGCAGCGGCGGGACATATGACAAAACAACCCAGACCTGTACATGTTCCGGCGATCTCATCCTTGATGACAACACCAAGATGTGCGTGTTCGATCAGGAAAAAGCCAATCAACAGAAATGTGTGGCTAATGGGGGTGAATGGATTGTAGAGAATGGTTCCGGTTACTGCAAGAAAGAAGAAACGAACACCTATCCGATCGTAGTGGATAAGAATAATCCGAACTTTGTCCATGCGGCCTATATGTTAGGCGGAGAAGAGGGCGATGGTTTGTTTGACGTGTTTAACAATTTGGACAACCTTGAGGATCTGGTTAAAACTGGAAAGAGTTTAAAAAGTGGAGATTATTTTTATTACAATGGTAACCTATATCGAGTGAGTTATGGTTTGTATATAAATCAAGGCAGTAAGCCAAATGATATAATAAAACAGTTAAGTTCAAGTTTATTTAATGTTTCTGCATCCGGAAATTATGTGAAAGGAAAGGAATATCATTCTGGTGAATATGTTTTGCTGGACCAAACATGGTATACTCCTTCGAATGTGACGAATTCAACTCCGCCGAACAACGAATGGCATGAATGTGGAACAGACCCTGCAAAATTTGAGGGAGCATGCAAGGTTGATAATAAAAAATGATTCAGTAGGCTATAAGTGAATTCTTATAGTCTTTTTTCTGTGCAGAAAGAATGTTATGCTTTTTTGTAAAATTTTCAAAGCCCGAGTATTGAGTATTTGAATTAAAAGGTGTAGACTAAGAATCGTATACGCTTAAAGAGGGTTGGTTATGAATAAGATTGCGAAAGATCATGTGATCTATGCGATGTCTTCTGAGAATAAACCGGTACTCAACGTACATTCAGGAGATCGGATTACGTTTGAAACGATGGATTGTTACAGTGACGAGGTCACGCCGGACGAGCCGGACAGGCGCTGTCATCGGATTAATCCGGCAAGCGGGCCGGCGGCGGTGGAAGAAGCCATGCCGGGCGATACGCTGAAGGTCACGATCGAGAAAATTACACTGGGAAGCCGGGCGTTGGTCGGCAGTTATCCCAACAGCGGAACGATGAAAGAACTTGTGACGAGGAGAATGATCCACTTTCTGCCGGTACAGGAGCACCAGCTGGAATTTTGCAGCGATCTGATCGTCAAGGCGGATCCGATGATCGGCGTGATCGGCGTAGCCCCGCAGGAAAAAGAAGTTGGCTGCGGAACTCCGGGTGAACACGGCGGCAACATGGACTGCCGTAAGATCCGCGAAGGCTCAGTGGTCTATCTGCCTGTTTTTCATCCAGGCGCGCTGTTGGCGCTGGGCGATGTGCATGCGGTCATGGGCGATGGCGAGGTGATGGGCAGCGGCGCGGAAATTGCGGCTGAGGTCACGGTAAAGGTCGAAGTCCTCAAGCAAGCCTGCGAAGGTCCGTGGATTACAGATCAGGATCAGCTCTATGCGCTGGCTTCCGCCAAGACGATGGAGGAAGCGCTGAAACGTTGTTGTCAGAAAATGAATTGCCAGCTGCAGCGCCAGTTGGGATGTACGCCGGAAATGGCGGGCATGCTGATGAGCCTGGAGGGCAATAGTGAAATATGTCAGGTTGTGAACGATTTGGTAACGCTGCGGTTTGGAATGCCGCTGGTTCGATTCCTTTCCAAGGAGGGAAATAGATCATGAACTTCAAACTGCCGATCAGAGATAAGCTGCTGCGGTTTCTGGGGCCGACCCGGATGATCGCGCTGAGCTTTGTCCTTGTTATCCTTGTAGGTTCCTTCCTGCTGTGGCTGCCGTTTTCGCAGAATCCCGGCATGCGGGCCAGCTATCTAAACAGTTTATTCGTCGCCACCTCGGCGACCTGTGTGACGGGACTGATGCCGTTTGCCGTGATTGACCAGTACAATCTGATCGGCCAGACGGTCATCATTTTCCTGATGCAGATCGGCGGATTGGGCCTGATGTCGCTGCTGGCGCTGTTTCTGACGCTGATGCGGCGCAAGCTGAACTTTTCTGAAAAGAAAATGCTGCAGGACTCGTTAAATAAAAACGACGCCGACAACATTCCCAACTTTCTAAAAAGCATCTTCCGCTATACCTTTATTTTTGAAGCCATTGGCATGGTGCTGCTGGCGCTGCGCTTCATTCCGGAATACGGATTGACGCAGGGGCTTTACAATTCGGTATTCCTTTCCGTTTCTGCGTTCTGCAACGCGGGGCTGGATAATCTGACGCGGTCGTCGTTAATGGCGTACGCCACCGATCCGCTGATCAACTTTACCGTCTGCGGTCTGATCATCACCGGCGGCCTGGGCTTTGCGGTCTGGTTTGACCTGCGGCGGGTACTGCCGGAGAAAAAGACATTCAGCTGGAAACGGCTGTGGACGCGGCTCTCCCTGCACAGCCGGCTGGTGCTGGTCGTGACCGGAGCGTTGTTGGGCAGCGGGACGCTGCTGATCCTGTTAGTGGAATTTACCAATCCGGATACGCTCGGATGGATGAGCTTCCCGCAGAAAGTGATGGCGGCGTTCTTCCAGTCGACGACGCTGCGAACGGCAGGCTTCAGTACCATCGACTTCTCGCTGCTGCGGGGTGCTTCCCTGTTCATCATGCTGTTCTATATGATCATCGGCGGTTCGCCGGGCGGTACCGCGGGCGGTATCAAAACGACGACGTTCTCGATGCTGTTCGTGCTGATCGTGTCTGAGATCCGCGATGCCGGCAATATGACGCTGTTCAAGCGGACGCTGCCGGCCGGCACCTTCCACAAGGCGTTCGCAATCACGCTGACCTATGCCTGCGTGTTGATCATGGCGATCTTTCTGCTGACGCTCAGCGATCCGGAAATCGGCTTTCTGCCGATCGCATTTGAAGCGTTTTCCGCGATCGCGACGGTCGGGCTGTCCGCCGGGGTGACGCCGCTGTTGTCAGCGCTGGGTAAAATTGTGATCATCGCGCTGATGTATATCGGCCGAGTTGGTCCGATTACGATCGTGCTTTCGTTGATGCGAATGAAACAAAACCGTAAAACAAACAATCTCGTTTATCCGCACGGGGACGTGCTGATCGGGTAGGAGGAATAGGAATTATGTCGGAAATGAAACAGTATGTTATTCTGGGCTTGGGGATCTTCGGATCGACGATCGCCAAGACCCTTTCGCAATACAACCACGAAGTCATCGCGATTGATAAGGATCTGGCGTGCGTCGACCGCGTCAGCGATTTTGTCACGCAGGCGATTCAGGCGGACTTCACCGATATTGACCAGCTGCGTGCGATCGGCATTCAGGACTGCGACGCGGCGGTGGTGGCGACAGGATCGCATCTGGAAGAAAGCATCATGGGCGTCATGAATCTGCGCGAGCTGGGAATCCCGTTTATCATGGCAAAGGCGAAAAACAAGAAGTACATGCAGATCCTGCAGAAGATCGGCGCGGATTACGTCGTCCGTCCGGAAAAAGAGATGGGCGAACGCGTGGCGAAGAAGCTGGTTTCGCGCAACATCATTGATTTGATCGACATCGACGACGATTACAGCATCGTTGAGATCGCGGCTCCGGCCAAATGGGTCGGCAAGACGCTGAAAGCGCTGGAACTGCGGACCAATTACGGCATCAACGTCCTGGGTATCCGCAAGAATCCGAAGGAACATCTTTCGATTTCCCCGGATGCGTTCTACACGATCGAGGCTAACGACCAGCTGCTGGTTATCGCGGATAATAAAATCTTCAAGAAATTTGAATCACTGTTCAGAATTTGAATCGAAGCCGGAAAATTCCGGCTTTTCTGTATTTTTGGACTTGTGAAGGAAAATGAACCATGGTATCATGATAACCATAGTCGACAGGAGGTTTTTTATATGACAATGACAAAAGATAAATTTACATATATCCCCCAGGGCGTTTGTTCCAAGCGCTTTGATTTTGAGCTGGAAGGCGACGTTATTACCAACGTCGTGATCACCGGCGGCTGCCCCGGCAACCTGTTAGGCATTTCCAGAATCGTCAAGGGGAAAACAGTCAAAGAAGTAGTAGAAGCTTTTCAGGGAGTTCATTGCGGCGCGAAGCCGACGTCCTGTCCTGATCAGATCGCAACGGCGTTAACCAAACACTTCCAATCAAACTAAAGGATAGTTTCAGCGCGGAACGCTCAGCCTAAGAACAGGTGAGAGTGTATGAAAAAACCGCAGATGGAAGTTGCGAAAACGCTGGTGGAGATCGGTTTGTCGTTTGACGTCATCGAATTGATGACGCAGGTGACGCCGGTCGAGTATCTGGCAGAAGTGATGGATGAAAATGAATCAGAAACAAATGAAAAGCACTGCTGAGCGTGCTTTTTATTTTGGATTCCGGAAGGAGGGGAAATCATGCGGAAGTTTCATTTTATTTGGGAGTTTTTAGAAGGCAACCGGAAACGGATGGCGGCGATGATCATTTTGGTGTGCGTGTACGCGTTTCTGAATCTGTGTTCACCGCTGTTGTTCAGTTTTATGATCGACAACGTCATCCATGCCCAGCCGGCTAACAATCCGGTTCTGGCGTGGCTGTTGGATCATTTGGGCGGGGCGGCGTATTTACAGCGGAATTTGTGGATCGGCGCCGCGGCGATTCTGGCGATTAATGCGCTGATCTGCGTGTGCGTGTTCTTGCGGGGGTATTGGAACGCGGTGATTTCAGAGGAAGTGTGCCGCAAGGTCCGCAACCGGCTGTACGCGCATCTGCAGTCGTTGCCGTTCAGTTACCACGTGCGGATTAAGACTGGCGATCTGGTGCAGCGGTGCACGAGTGATGTCGATCAGATCCGGCGCTTTCTGGCGGGACAGATCTCAGAGGTCGTCTATTCCGTTGCGACGGCGCTGGCCGCGCTGTTGATTCTGTTTTCCATCTACCGGCCGCTGGCCTGGCTGGCGGTGATCTCGATGCCGCTGTTAGTGATCTACGCCTATGTCTTCTTTACCCGCGTGCAGAAGGCGTTTTTAGCGTCGGATGAGGCTGAGGGGGATCTGAGTACGGCGGTGCAGGAGAATTTATCCGGCATCCGCGTCGTCAAGGCGTTTAATAACGAACGGGAGGAAATCCGGAAGTTTGAGCAGAAAAATGCCCGCTACCGGGATCTGACGTTTAAAATGATTCAGTATCTGGGCGCGTACTGGGGGACAAGCGACTTGATCTGCCTGACGCAGATCTTCGTGATCATTTTGGCCGGGATTTTTGCCGCGGTTCGGGGTGATCTGAGCGTTGGCAGCTTCTTCGTGTTCATTTCGTATGAAGGCATGATCCTGTGGCCGGTGCGCAACCTCGGCCGGATTCTTGCCGATATGGGCAAAATGAGCGTGTCAATCGGACGTCTTCAGGAAATCCTTGACGAAACTCCGGAAGATGTGGCCAGCGGGGAAACGCCGCCGATTGAGGGCCGGATCGAGTTCGATCACGTTCAGTTTCAATATGAAGGCGACAGTCAGCCGGTGCTGAAGGATCTGACCTTTACGATTGAGAAGGGCGTGACGGTGGCGCTGATCGGGCCGACCGGCGGAGGCAAAAGTACCTTGGTTCATCTGTTGATGCGTCTGTACGATCCGACGTCCGGTCAGATTCGGATTGACGGACATGATATTACAGACATCCAGCGGACATGGCTGCGTCAGAACATCGGCATCGTCCTGCAGGAACCGTTCCTGTTTTCGAAAACAATTTACGATAACATTCACCTGGCCCGGCGCGGCGCGCATCGCGAGGAAGTGGAACAGGCGGCGCGGATTGCGTCGGTGCATGAAGTCATCGCGGAGTTTGACCGCGGCTACGACACGTTAGTCGGCGAGAAAGGCGTCACGCTTTCCGGCGGACAGAAGCAGCGGATCGCGATCGCCCGCACGGTGCTGTCGCCGCAGCCGATTTTGATCTTCGACGATTCGCTGTCAGCGGTCGATACCCAGACCGACGCGAAGATCCGCGCGGCTTTAAAAGAGGTGCAAAGCCAGACCACGACGCTGATCATCACCCAGCGGGTGGCTTCGGCGATGGATGCCGATTTGATCCTGGTGCTGGAACAAGGCCGGATCACTCAGGCGGGAACGCATGGTCAGCTGCTTGAGCAAGACGGGCTGTATCGCCGGATCGTCGAGATCCAGACGGCCCGGATGAATGAAGGAGGGGAGGAAGCATGAGTCAGATTCGTTTTGAGGAACAACAATACAATACGGAATCGCTGGATGCCGGCCTGTGGAAGCGGATCTTCGTGCTGATGAGACCGCTGCGCAGGGAGTTGGTGCGGCTGCTGATCCTGATGGTCGCCGTCGCCGGCTGCGACGTCCTGTTTCCGATCCTTAACAAAATCGCGATCGACACGTTTGCCGCAGGCGGTCAGCCGGACAGCTCGCTGTGGATGTTTTCCGGAGTTTACATGGCGGGTGTGCTGTTTCAGGCGTTCAGCGTCTATCTGTTTTTCATGCAGGCGGGCAAAATTGAAATGGCGTTCTCTTACGATGTGCGCCAGAAAGCATTCGCCAAGCTGCAGACGCTCTCGTTTTCCTACTTTGACCGGACGCCGATCGGCTGGCTGATGGCGCGGATGAACAGCGATATCGCCCGGCTGGCGGAAATTTTGTCATGGAGTCTGATGGATTTGATCTGGGGCTTAGCGGTGATGCTGGGGGTCAGCGTCGTCATGCTGATCGTCAACTGGAAGCTGGCATTGCTGGTGCTGATGGTCGTGCCGGTGCTGGCCTGGCTGAGCGTGTGGTTTCAGGTTCGGATTCTCAAGAATTACCGCAGCGTGCGGCGGATAAACTCGCGGATTACCAGTGCGTTCAACGAAGGCATCACCGGCGCCAAGACAACGAAGACGCTGGTCATCGAAGATGATAACTTAAAAGAATTCAATGAAGAAACGCTTGAGATGAAGGCGGCCAGCGTGCGCGCGGCGACGTTGTCCGCACTGTTTATGCCGGTGGTCATGGGGCTGGGGGCGATCTCGACCGCGGCGATCCTGTGGTCGGGCGGCCATCAGGTGCTGATGCAGACGCTGCAGTTCGGCACGCTGATGATGTTTACGCAGTACGCCACGCAGTTCTTTGAGCCGCTGAGGCAGATTGCCCGGCTGATCGCCGAGCTGCAGCTGGCGCAGGCCAGCGCGGAGCGGGTGCTGTCACTTTTGGACAGCGAACCGCAGATTGTCGATACTCCGGAAGTCATTGAAAAATACGGAACGGAGCTGGAGCCGAAGCCGCAGAATTATGAACCGTTAGCCGGTGACGTGGAGTTCCGGCATGTCGATTTTGAATATCTTGAGGGTGAACGTGTGCTGACCGATTTTAACCTGAAAGTGAAAGCCGGCCAGACCGTTGCGCTGGTCGGAGAAACCGGTTCCGGCAAGAGTACGGTTGTCAATCTGTTATGCCGGTTTTATCAGCCGGTGAACGGACAGGTGCTGATCGACGGGAAAGACGTGCGCGAACGCTCGCTGGGCTGGCTGCACTCCCATCTCGGCTATGTGCTGCAGGCGCCGCATCTGTTCTCCGGTACGGTAAAGGAGAACATCCGCTACGGCCGGCTGGATGCCAGCGACGAACAAATTGAAGCGGCGGCAAAAATGGTCGATGCACACGAGTTCATTCTGCGTCTGGAAAACGGCTACAACACGGATGTGGGCGAGGGCGGCTCACGATTGTCGACGGGGCAGAAGCAGCTGATTTCATTTGCCCGCGCCGTGCTGGCAGATCCGCGGATCTTCGTGCTTGACGAGGCGACCGCTTCGATCGACACGGAAACGGAACAGGTGATTCAGTATGCCATCGAACACCTGATGAAAGGCCGGACAAGCTTCATCATCGCGCACCGGCTCTCGACGATCGTCAACGCCGATTTGATTCTGGTCATGAAAAAGGGTAAGATAGTAGAACAGGGAACGCATAGCGAACTGATGCGGTTGAACGGCTATTATGCCCGGCTGTATACCGCACAGTTCAACGAAGACCTGGAGAACCAGCTGCTTAACCGCGGCCGCAGTTAAAGGAGAGGAAGTCAAACCATGAAACTGGAAGTCGGAACGCGTTGTCCGTTCCATATTGAAGAAGGCGTGATGATCGATTTTGTGGAGGATCAGTGGCTGATCTTGATCAAAGACGCTGTGTGGCAGGATGAGGAAATCAAGGCTTTCCGCCGCAATCCCGGTCAGCTGGCATTTCTGCCACTGGATACCGTCGTGTTCTTTACCATCAACATCATCGACGTGCTGGAAACCTCGGATCTGCCGTTTGTGATTCAGGAAAGCGAAAGCGCGGACGCCATTCTGGCTCAGGCAACAATGCCGGTGACGCTGGCGCTGATCTCAAGACAGGACGAGGTGCTGGCGCTGCGGCAGCTGACGCTGGGCAATGCGGAAAGCTCGCAGGTGAAAGCGCAGCTGAAACGGATTCTGGAAGCGGGTTATGAAGCGGAAGTGTCAAACCATCAGATCGACAAGACGCAGGCTCGCTACCAGCCGTATGAGCTGGAAGAAAAGGCGCTGTTTACCGCGGCGTTCTAAACTTGAAAAAAGGAAATGAAAGAAGCATGGAAGCGATGAAAACTGACACCGCTTCCATTTTCATTTCTGCTTGACAACTTCGCTCTTGCGACGTATTCTGAAAAAGTTCGCTTTCAGGGGGAGTATATTTATGGAAGTTCAAACACATAAAATGTCGTTATTTCATTATACGTGGCCGATCTTTATCGAGCTGCTTTTGCAGATGTTAGTCGGCAATGTCGACCAGATGATGATGAGCCAGGTGTCGCAGAACGCCGTCGCGGCGATCGGCAATGCCAATCAGATCGTCAATGTTCTGATCATTACGTTCAGCGTGATCTCGCTGGCAATGACGATTCTGGTCACCCAGTATTTCGGCAGCGGCAACCGCGAACGGGTTGGAGAAACCTATTCTCTGGCGCTGTTTGTCAATTTTGTTTTCGGGTTGGGAATCAGCGTCACGCTGGTGTTCTTCAACCGTCCGATCTTTGCCTGGATGCATGTGCCGGCGCAGATTCTGACCGACTGTGCAATCTATATTACAATCATCGGTCTGGGCATGGTGCTGCAGGCGCTGTTTATGACGTATGTCGCGATGTTTCGCACACAGGGCTGGATGAAGCAGACCATGGCGGTGTCGGCGGTGATGAACGTGCTCAACATCATTGGAAACTTTCTTTTGATTCAGGGCGTCGGACCGATCCCGCCGCTGGGCATCGCGGGCGTCGCGATCTCCAGCACGGTGAGCCGGCTGATCGGCCTGGGCTTGCTGATCGTCCTGTTTAATCTGCGCACAACGATTGAGGTCCATCTGCGCAGCCTCAGCCCGTTTCCCTGGGGCCAGCTGAAAAAGCTGCTGGCGATCGGGATTCCTTCCGGCGGGGAAAGCGTATCCTACAATCTGTCGCAGATGGTGATCACTAAGATTGTCAACGGCTTCGGTACGGCGGTCATCAATACGCGCGTCTATGCGAACATGTTCGCCATGGTCTCGTATATGTACGGCAGCGCGGTGTCGCAGGCGGCGCAGATCCTTGTCGGCGTCCTGATCGGCGGCCGGAAACTGGAAGACGCACATAAGCAGGTCATGCGCACGATCATATATTCCCTGATCATCGGCGTCGGCGTGTCAACGCTGCTCTATATCTTCTCAGATTCGCTGTTCGGGCTGTTTACTGACGATCCGGCCGTGCTGCGCTTAGGCAAACAGGTGATGTTGATCGAGATTTTCCTGGAAGCCGGCCGGGCGGTCAACATGACGCAGGTGCGGGCGCTGCAGGCGGCAGGGGATATTCAGTTTCCGATTCTGCTGGGCATCGCTTCGCAATGGGGCGTCGCGGTCACGCTCTCGTTTGTCTTTGCGGTCGGCATGAATCTGGGCGTGGTCGGCGTCTGGCTGGCCATGATGATCGACGAAGTGCTGCGTGCGATCTTGTTTCTTCTGCGGTGGTACTCGGGCAAATGGAAAACCCGGAATCTGATTGAGAACTGACTGACACGTCAGTTTTTTTATGAAAGTGATTTTCTTATCTGATCGGGTTCTATGGTAAAAAATCCTATCGGGAACATCGTTGTTTTCAATCGCGCTTCATCCGACTGCCGCAAAAGAATCAGAAGCCAAAAAGCCGGCGTGGGATATGCCGGGATAAACTATATGGCGGATTGTCTTGGGGCATGAAAACCGGGATTTGACAAAGTTTGCCGATCTGATCTGGGAGGCGGTATTATTTTTTTCAGTTTTTGTATTGACAGAATGAATATAGCGTATATACTGTATATATACAGTGAGAAAGGGTGACGGCATGGAAATCTTTATCAGCAACACGAGCGACAAGCCGTTGTATGAACAAATTACCGCCCAGATCAAAAATCTGATTCTTAACGGCGCGTTAAAGGAAGGGGACGCCCTGCCTTCAATGCGAATCTTGGCCAAGGAGTTAAGAATCAGCGTGATTACAACCAAGCGAGCCTATGAAGAACTTGAACGTGAAGGCTTCATCGTGACGCAAAGCGGTAAGGGCAGCTATGTGGCGGCGCGCAACGTGGAGCTGATTCGCGAGGAGAATTACCGCCGGATCGAGCAGCAGCTGCTCACTGCGGTGAACATGGCGCGTTTAAGCGAGATTTCCCTGGATGAAATGATTGAGATTCTGACCCTGCTGTATAAGGAGGAGTAATCATGGACGCCATTTTATCAATAGAACATCTGCATAAACAATATTCCGGTTTTGAATTGAACAAGATCAGTCTGCGGCTCAACCCCGGCGAAGTCATGGGCTTCATCGGCGAGAACGGCGCGGGCAAGACGACGACGATCAAGTCGATTCTCGGCTTAATCCGCCACGATGGCGAGGTTCGTATTTTTGGCAAACCGTTCGAACAGTTAACCGAGCGGGAGCGCGGTCAGATCGGCGTCGTACTGGACGGCTGTCACTTCCATGATCCGCTGACGGTCAAACGCGTTGAACAGATTTTATCCAACATTTATCCTGAGTGGGAAAGAACGAAGTTTCTGCAGCTGTGCGAACGCTTCGGGCTGCCGCTGAATAAGAAGATCAAGACGTTCTCGACCGGCATGAAAATGAAGCTGTCGATCATCGCGGCGCTCTCGCACAACGCCCGCCTGCTGATCCTTGACGAGCCGACCAGCGGTCTGGATCCGATCGTCCGCGACGAGATGCTCGATTTGTTTTATGACTTTATTCAGGATGAAACGCATTCGATTCTGTTTTCCAGCCACATCACGACAGATATTGAGAAGATCGCCGATACGGTGACGTTTATCCATCAGGGCCGGCTGCAGTTTTCGCTGCCGAAGGACGTCCTGCATGACGAATATGGGATTGTTAAGGGTTCGCGTTCAGAGATTGAAAAGATCGATTCCGATTCGCTGCTGGCGATTGTGCCGCAGAGTTTGACCTGTCAGGGGTTGGTCCGCAACCGTGAGGAAGTCCGGCAGGCGTTCGGGAAGCTGAACGTCGAAGCGGCGTCGCTGGAAGAAATTATGCTTTGTATGGTGAAAGGAGAAGTTCGATAATGAAAGGCTTATTGTTAAAGGATGTCTTTGTCGTCTCTGAATTTGTCCGTGTGCTCTCGCTGATGGCGATTGTCTTCATCGCTTCGATGATGGCGATCGACGGTTTTTCTGTCATCGGCGCGATGATTTCGCTGCTCGTCGTGTCGCTGGTCATCTCCTCGTTCAGCTACGATGATCTGGCGCATTGGGACAGCTTTGCCGCGACGCTGCCGATCAGCCGCAAAAAGCTGGTCGCTTCCAAATATCTGTTTCTGCTTCTGCTGGGCGTGCTGGCGATTGGGGTTAACGGGTTGTTGTCCTTGTTTTTAGTTGCGATGCAGCCGGAAGTCAGTTTTGCCGAACAATTTGTCACCGGAATTCTGATTTCAATGACGGCGTGTGTGATCGACTTCGTCTTAATCCCGATGATTTATAAATTCGGCGCGGAAAAAAGCCGAATGATGATGATGATGGTGATCGTCGTGATCTTCGGAGTCTGCTACGGCGGGGCAGCGTTGCTGGAAATGGTGAATCTCAGTACGGACTGGATCACAATGCCGGT
The DNA here is from genome assembly GCF_015552275.1 of Holdemania sp. 1001302B_160321_E10. NCBI lineage: Bacteria > Bacillati > Bacillota > Erysipelotrichia > Erysipelotrichales > Erysipelotrichaceae > Holdemania > Holdemania sp. 1001302B_160321_E10. The sequence goes on from NZ_JADNEM010000012.1 coordinate 110,205, forward strand.
GATGATCGGCGGAGTTGCCGCGGCGTTTCTTGGCAGCATGTTGATTTCCTGGACCTGCTCTGTTAAAATCGTAGAAAAGAAAGAATATTAAGAACTTTGGCAGGAGGCGGTCAGAATGCAAAGAATTGATGGGCACGTGCATTTGGAACACGGACCTTTGAGTGTGGCGTATGTTGAACAATTTGTCGCGGCCGCGCAGAAAGCCGGGCTGGATTGTCTGCAAATCCTGGATCACACCCATCGCTTCCGCGAATTCTGTCCAGCCTATCAAAGCGTAATCGACGCTGATCCGCTGCAGGCGCAATGGCTGAGCGGAAAAGGAAAATTCAAAGATTCTTTAACAGAATATCTGGAGTTGGTCCGGCAGATGAAGCAGCACGTCTGGCCGCTGGAGGTTCGGTTTGGTCTGGAGGTCTGCTACACGCCGGAAAGCGAGTTGTTCTTACGGGAGATCTGCCGGGGATTGCCGCTGGATTTTCTGGTGGGCAGCGTTCATTCGATTGACGGTTTGTTGTACGACATGCCGTTTTCCCAGCCGCTGCTGTGGCAGAAATATGCGCATCAGGTGATCGTTGACCGCTATCTGGATTGTGTGCTGCAGTCTGTGCAAAGCGGGTTATTCGATCAGATCGGCCATCCGGATACCGTGAAAATGGCGGCCTGGGATGTGACGATGGATCCGGCGCGAATCCGTGAGATCGCTGAGGAAGCGCAGCTGCGGGGGATCGTGCTGGAATGCAATACCGGCTGTCATTGGCGCTACGCGCATTCAGATCTTGGCTTGTCCGATACCTGGCTGGAAATTCTGGCCGAGGCAGGCAACCGTGTCATAACGGCCAGCGACGCCCATGATCCGGAAGATGTTAACCGTGATCTGGAACGGGCACGGGCCCGGCTGGTTCAGTTTAACGTGCGCTGCGCTTAGGCTGGCTTCCATCCTGTTTTGACATGAAGTGAAATCAAGAAAACCGCTGACCAGCGGTTTTCTTGCATTGCGGATTTTCTGGATTCTGCGGCTTCCTCTGGCTGATCTGTGTAATTGAGAACCAGACTAAGAAGCAGGAGGTTTTTGAATGAATCCGAAAATTTATGAGTTTGACGCTGTCATCCGGAAGGTTGAAGGGCTGGATGGGGCGTATATTGAGTTTCCCTGGGATGTGCGGACTGAATTCGGCCGCGGCCGGGCCGCGGTTTCAGCCGAGTTTGACGGTGTCCTGTACTCGGGCAGTCTGGTGCGGATGGGCACGCCCGGACACATTCTCGGCGTGCGCAAGGACATCCGCGCTCAGATCGGCAAACAACCCGGCGATTGGGTGCATGTGCGGCTGTGGGAGCGGACAGTTGAAAAAAAGCGATGAATCCATTAAAAAAAACACGACAAAGGCGCGCAAGTGTAGGCTTTGAAAAACATATCGGCGTATGATACAATACTAGCGTTATAGAAAATGGTGGAAGTTATGAAAGTAAAAGAAATAGTCTTGCTGGCAGGGGTGCTGGCGCTGGATATGCTGACGAAGTTCTGGGTGCAGTCGACGATGACGCTCGGCCAGAGCATCCCTGTCATCCGTGGTTTTTTCAATATTACTTACGCGCAGAATACCGGCGCGGCCTGGAGTCTGCTCGAGGGGAAGATGATGTTTTTCTACATCATCACCGCCGTAGCCGTGGTCGGTTTCTCCTGGTATTTATGGAAGACGGACAAGAAAGAGACATGGACGCGGATGGCGACGGTGCTGGTGATCGGCGGCGCGCTGGGCAATCTGATCGACCGCGTGGCGTTTCACTATGTTCGGGATTTCCTTGATTTTATTATCTTCGGATATGATTTTCCGATTTTTAATGTGGCGGACATGGCGCTGTGCGTCGGCGTCGGATTGCTGATTCTGATCACGCTGATCCAGCCGGAAGGAGAGAAACACTAATGGAAACACGCATTTTGATCGTTGAGGAACAAGACCAGGGCGTGCGCCTGGATAAATACTTGAGCACAGCGATGGACGATTGTTCGCGCAGCCGCGCTCAGCAGCTGATCGACCAGGAAGCTGTGCGGATTGACGACCTGCCGGTCAAAAACAGCTATAAAGTGAAAGCCGGGGATGAGATCGAGGTCACGCTGCCGGATGAGGAAGCGCTGGAAGCGCAGCCGCAGGAAATGGCGCTGGACGTCGTGTATGAGGATCACGACGTGATCGTCATCAACAAGCCGAAGGGCTTAGTCGTCCATCCGGGACCAGGCAATCCGGATCATACGCTGGTCAACGGTCTGCTTTGGCACTGCCATGATCTTTCGGGGATCAACGGCGTGCTGCGGCCGGGGATTGTGCATCGGATCGACAAGGATACCAGCGGGCTGATCGTCGCCTGCAAGAATGACAACGCGCATCAGTCGCTGGCGCAGCAGCTGGCGGAAAAGACCGCCGGCCGGCAATATTATGCGCTGGTGCACGGCGTGATCAATCACGAATACGGAACGATCGACGCGCCGATCGGACGGGATGAAAAGGATCGTCAGAAAATGGCGGTCACGGAGAAAAACTCCCGGCCGGCCATTACGCATTTCAAGGTTGTGGAGCGGTTTGACAATTACACGCTGGTCAGCTGCCGTCTGGAAACCGGGCGCACGCATCAGATTCGCGTGCACATGCAGTATATCGGCTTTCCGATCGTCGGCGATCCGAAGTATTCGCTGCGCAAGACGCTGCCGACGCAGGGCCAGATGCTCCATGCTTACCAGCTGTCGTTTACCCATCCTTCCACCGGCGAGCGGATGACGTTTGAAGCGCCGCTGCCGCCGGAATTTGAAGCGCTGTTAACACAGCTGCGCCAGGAGAGGAGCGGGCTATGAATTGTACTGAAAAAGACGTGCAGCTGCTGCAGCTGGCGTATTACTTTATATCCGTCTGCCAATATCAGTTTATCTCTCTGCGCGAGGCGCAGGACGAGATCTGGCTGGGGAATCCCAAGCATCCGGAATACCCGGTCATCCGGCTGTCGCAAACCCGTTTGAGCACGGTGTTTTTCGATAAGACGCGGATTTTGAAGATCCATCAGTCGATCCGGAATTTATTCCGCCGCAACTGTGATTTGCTGGATATCCATATCAGCGACGAAGCGGTGCAGGATCAGGAGGAACAAATCGATCTGGTGACGATTTCGCCGCAGACGGTATCTGATCCGCAGCTGACGGCAGTCTTCCCGGGGCTGGACCACGCGGTTCAGCCGATCCAGGATCCGCAGCAGGAATACAATAAGATCACCCAGAAGCTGGCCGAGCTGCAGCGGCAGCGCGCGCAGAGTCCGCAGACAAAATCACCGCTGGCACCGCCGAAAGCGACGATGATTCTGATGGGCATCTGCCTTGTCATTTATTTGTTAAGCGTGGTGTTCTCCTGGATGTTCAGGGAATTGGGCGGCTCAGGGGAAGTGAGCGTTTCCGTCGCGATTTTGCTAGGCGGCTACTATAAAGCGTTTGTCGTCGGTGCGCACGAGTACTGGCGCTGGCTGACGAGCGCGTTCGTCCACGTCGATCTGTGGCATCTGTTGATGAACATGATGGCGCTTTACAACATGGGCATGCTTTGTGAAAAGCTGATGGGCGTGCGGAATTATCTGATCATTCTGTTCGGTTCGATTTTATTCGGCTCGGCATTTGTCTTCTTAGGCAGCGGCAACGTTGTGGCGATGGGCATCAGCGGCGGACTGTACGGTCTGTTGGCGGCGTTTCTGGTGTACGGCATTCAGACGCGGATTCTGTTTCAGCCGCAGCTGCGGACGCAGTTCCTTTTGATCCTGATGATCAACCTGATGATCAGTCTGATGCCAGGTGTTTCGCTGGCCGCGCATTTCGGCGGCTTTGTCGGCGGCTTGTTGATCAGCGTTGTGCTGACCCGCAATGATTCGTGGGCGCAGCTGCGTAAGAATACGATGGTGGCGCTGTGTGTAGCCGTTGTGTTCCTCGGCCTGAAGACGGTTCAGCCGCAGGCTCGCGAGCTGGATACAATCTATCCGGGAACGGACCGGATGGTGGTGGAGATGCTGAAAGATCTGCATCTGGACTTCTACGGCGATCATTTAAGCAAGAAGATGGTCGAAACTTATGTGGGTTCGTCACTTTAGGAGGAAATGAGCGATGAAGCGAGAACATGTTTTAAGCTGGGACGAGTATTTCATGGGCCTGGCTCATCTGTCGGCGATGCGGTCGAAGGATCCTTCAACCCAGGTCGGCGCAGTGATCGTCGATCAGGAGCACAAGGTGGTCGGAATCGGTTATAACGGTCTGCCGATCGGTTGTTCCGACGATGAATTTCCATGGGATCGGGAAGGCGGTATGCTGGAAACGAAGTACGCATTCGTCGTTCATGCCGAATTGAACGCGATTCTCAACAGTACGCGCAATCTGCACGGCTGTACGCTGTATGTGTCGCTGTTTCCCTGCAATGAGTGCGCCAAGGCGATCATCCAGAGCGGAATCCGGAAAATCGTCTATGAAGACGATAAATATGCGACGGCAGATAACGTCATCGCTTCCAAAAAGATGCTCAACGCGGCGGGCGTGGAACTGGTGCGGCTGGGGAAACGCGTGCGGTTAAACGTCGAAGTGATTTCCGACTAAACTTGAACAAGGAGAAATCTGAGGTTATAAGCGGACAAAAGAGCTTGTTGTTCGCTTTTTTTTGTGTTGGAAAGAGTCATCATTCTGTGAAAAAATGATGAAAAATGAAGAAATAGCGGGGCTTTTCGCAAAAAAGCGCAATAGGTATAAGGGAGGGATAAAACCTATGACTTTAATGAAAGCGAAAAAGCAACGTTCCAAGCCTCAGGCTCCATCCAACTACAAGCTGCGCTGTACGAATGACTTTGTGTTCAA
>NZ_JADNEM010000013.1:0-112900 GCF_015552275.1 Holdemania sp. 1001302B_160321_E10
GCGCTGACGCCGGTGGATCAGCTGTTTCTGCTGGACTTCGACTTTCTGGCGAAGGCAGATCAGCCGGAGAAAGCGATACATGTCTATCAGTTAGCGGAGATCCTGGATCATGACATCTTGACAAACCTGATCTCGGTGGTTATCATAGAGATGAAGAAGATAATTCAGATGAATCATAGTTATGAAGAGCTGAGCCGGGCGGAAAAGTGGTGCTGGTTTCTCGAACGGTATGACGAGGAACACAGCGATTCGGTGGTAGTCCGGTTAGTGGAAGAAGATGAAATCTTTAAGGAGGCGGACAGCGTAATGAAGAGAATGAGCAGTGATCCGGCAATGCGGGATGCGGCGTTTGAGCATAACCGGCGGATGATGGACATGGCGCAGCTGCGCTATGAAGGCAAACAGGAAGGTTTGGCAGAAGGCCGGGAAGAAGGCAGAGTAGAAGGCATCGAAAAGCAACGATTAGAAACCGCAAGGGAAATGTTGAGAAATCATTGTGATGATCAGCTCATCCAGCTCTGCACCAAGATCAGCCTTCAACAACTGGAACAGTTAAAGAAAGAAATCGTTCCCGGTTTCAATCAAATCGAGGACGACTCAGAGCAATCCCATCTGGCAAGCGACTGAAAATAGTGAGGGGGATCAGGTGAAAAAATCAGTAACCTGTGTTACGGTTAGTCCGCTGTATTTTACGATCTGGAACATCGGATGATCAATTAGAGCTTTTCAGAGGCAGACAGCAGAGGATCGCAAAAATTGATTTTCATGAGAAGACCCGTTCCGGGTCTTTTTCAATAGCAGCGCATAAAAAAAGCAGGATTTCTCCCGCTTCAGCGATTTTCTTCTTTATAACAAATCGGCGACTTTCTCCGTATTTTTGAAATGCAGCTTCGCTACTTCTTTTAAATGCTGCTCGCCGTGTTTTTTGACGAAGGCCGCGCCGTCCTGATCGACAACGCTGCCGGCGCCTTTGGAAAACGACATATCCCATTGTTTCTCCATCGCGTCCCAGGCTTTGAGGAATGCGCAGCGGGCGATCATGGAAGCGCAGGCGACGGCAGGATAATGGCTTTCCGCTTTGGTTTCAAAATGCAGGCCGCGGATGACTTCTTTCTGCCCTTGACAATAACGATAATAGCTGGCTTGGGGCGTGAATTGATCGACGATCGCCGCCTGCGGCAGACTTCCGCGCTTACGCTTGAGATGCCCATACGCCTGATTATGCAGGATCGCCTTGATCTGGTTCATATTGCACTGGGTATGGATCTGATTGTATTTGGCCGGCGGCAGAATCAGTAAGGAATACGCTAGCCGTTCCATTAAAAGCGGCGCGGTCTGCAGAATCACTTCGTCGTTGATCTGCTTGGAGTCGTTGACTTTTAATTCCTGCAGCCATGCCAGATCCTGCTGCTCGACGGCACAGGCACACACGCAGACGGAACCGAAATAATCGCCGGTGCCGACCTCGTCGCTGCCGGCGTGGGTCTGTTTGGCGAAGCGTCGAAAATCAGCCTTTCCCTGGCTGAGATTGGTATTGACATTTTCCAGCTGATCCTCGGCCTGAAACGGCGCGGCGTAAATCATCGCGTCCTTTCCCTGAAAGACGACTTTATTGGATTGGTAAGCGGTAATCGTGCAGTTTTCCGGCTTGAGCTGATAGCGCGCATAGGCCGGGGCTTTGACTTCAAACTCGCTCCAGGCGGCGTACAAACGCTCGATCTGGGAGCTTGTCAGCAGCAGTGTTATCGTGTTCATGGATTCACCTCTGGTACTTATGATAACACAGGATTTGCAAAATCGCTTGTTTTTCGGTATCATGTTCCTCGGGTAGGAGTGATGGAAAATGGTAATTGAGAGCCAGACTTATATGGTAATTAACGCCGCGGTGCTGATCCTGGCGGCGATTCAGATTTTGATCGGGGTAAAACGAGGCTTTTTAATCCAGCTGATGGACTGCGTGGGTTTGCTTTTGTCGCTGTTTGCCGCGTGGCTGTTCTCGCCGGTGCTGGCGGAGTGGGTCGCGATCGTTCCAGCGTCGCTGAATCCGGCGCGGGATACGGTGCTGGGGCCCTGGGTGTATGGCTTGATGAATCAGATCGTCTGGTTTATCGCCGTGTTTATCCTCTGCAAGCTGATTCTGCTGCTGGTTCGTCCGGTGGTGAAAATGCTGGGGAAAATTCCGCTGGTCAAACAGGCCAATCAGCTGTTAGGCGGTTTGTTCGGGTTGGTCAATACCGGGATTTGGCTGGTCGTCTTTTCGATTCTGCTGATGCTTCCGTTTTTTGAAAACGGGCAGCAGGTGATCGACGCGACGCTGTTGTCGATGCCTGGCAAGGCCGCGGCGGTAATCAATGAAAAATTGCTGGAAATGCCGCAGGATGAAAACCAGCTGCAGAAGCTGGTCGACGGCTGGGATCAGCTGACCGACGAGGACCGCACTTTGATTAAAGACTGGCTGAATGAAAATCAGCTGACCTTTCAAAATCTTCAAGCTTTACTGAATTCACTGAAAGGAGAATAACGATGAACAGTAACAACGGCCTGGAGCTGGCGCTGATTAAGCAGCAAATTGCTCAGCTCTGCGCCTTTTCGTTAGGAAAACAAAAAATTGAGGAATTGCAGCCAAGCTTTTCGCCATTGGTCATTGCGAAGGAAAACCGGCGGATCGCAGAAGCGCTGCAGGCTGTAATTCAATTCGGTCCGATGCCGTTTTATGGAATCCGCGATCTTTCGCGGTCTCTGCATACGGTGCTGCGGGACGGCGTCTGTACGCCTCAGGAACTCATTCAGGCGGCCGATCATGCCCGCGGTGTCAGCGGTGCGCAGGGGTATCTGAAATCCGTGGAGCTGCCCTGCAAGGAAATCCATGAGCTGGCGGATACCATGGAGCCGCATCTGGAAGTCGCCGAGCAGCTGGAACGCTGTTTTACGCCCTATGGCGAAGTGCTCGACAGCGCGTCGCCGGAGCTGAAGCAGATCCGCCGCAGTCTGCATCAGACGGAAGCTGAGCTGGTGCGGGAAAGTCAGCGCTTCGTTCAGTCGCATGCGAGTCTGTTGACGGATTCGATCACGACGACCCGCAACGGCCGAATCGTGGTCCTGGCAAAAATTTCGGAGAAAAACAGCCTGGGCGGGTTTGTCCACGGCGAGAGCGCCTCGGGGGCGACAGCGTATGTCGAACCGGGCTGTCTGATCGAGCTGAACAACCGCAAGCAGACGCTGATCTCCCGTGAACAGGATGAGATCGACCGGATTCTCGTCGAATGCAGCCGTTTGTTAAAAAGCGTTGCCGAACCGTATTTAGCTAATCTGGAAACGCTGGCGATCCTGGACGCGCTGTTCGCCAAGGCTCAGTGGGGCCAGCGTTATAACGGCGTCGTCGCGAAGCTGTCGGAAGGGCGGACGCTGGTTCTGAATCAGGCCCGCCATCCGCTGATCGATCCGAAGACGGTCGTCGCCAACACGTATCGGATTATCGAACCGCAGAAAATGCTGATGATCACCGGTCCGAATACCGGCGGTAAAACTGTTTCGTTAAAGATTATCGGACTGTTTGTGTTAATGAGCTACTGCGGCATTCCGGTGTGCTGCGAGGATGCGGAAATCCCGCTGTTTGATCAGGTGTTTGTCGATATCGGCGATGATCAGTCGATCGTGCAGTCGCTGTCGACGTTTTCCGCGCACCTGGCGAAGCTGGCCGACGTGACTCAGCACGCAACGAAAAAATCGTTGGTTCTGCTGGACGAATTAGGCTCCGGCACCGATCCGAAGGAAGGCGAAAGCCTGGCGATCGCCGTGCTGAACGATCTGCGCGAGAAAGGCTGCTTAAGCGTCGTCACCACCCATTACGGCCGTTTAAAGCTTTATGGTAAGCGGCATGAGGACATTCTGGTCGCGTCGGTACAGTTCGACGTGGAGAAGATGATGCCGACCTATCATTTTATCGAAGGCCTGAGCGGTCAGTCGAACGCCTTTGAAATCGCCCGGCGATTCGGTTTGAAAGAGAAAATTATCCGGGAAGCGGAGTTTTTAAAGCGCCAGCAGCGTTCCCAGGAGGACGAGCTGATCGAGAAGCTGGAAGCCCAGATTCTGGAAAATCAACAATTAAAAGAAAAACAGGAAGCGCTGATCGCGCAGACGGAGCAACAGCGGCAGCGCCTCGAGCGTGAGCTGCAGAAGCTGAGCGAAGAAAAACAGCGGATTCTCGACGCAGCAGAAAAACAGGCGCAGAAGCAGCTGGAAGAGGTAAAAGCGGAAGGCGAGGCGCTGTTGGAAGAATTGCGTCAAAGTCAAAAGACGATGAAGCTGCACGAGATCATCGAGAAGCAGCATCAGCTTAACGCTCTGGGCAAAAGCGAAGCCCAGCTGGAAGAGGAAGCCAACGATGAGCCGGAACCGCAGTTTCAGGTCGGCGCCTTTGTGGAATTGAAAAAATCCAGTCAGATCGCCGAGATTTTGCAGCTGAAGCGCAATCAGGCTGTCGTCGATCTCAACGGCATCCGCACGACTGTCAAGCTGGAAGACATGCGGCCGACCCAGCGGCGGAAAAACAAGCCGGCGCTCTCCGGCATGTCGATGAAAACCCTGCGCGCGAAGACTGTGAATCTGGAATGCAATATCATCGGCTGCCATGTTCAGGATGGGCTGGAAATTGTCGACAAATATCTCGACGACGCCGTTGTCGCCCGGATCGGCTCCGTCCGAATTATCCACGGCGCGGGCACCGGCGTGCTGCGCAAAGCGGTTCAGGAGAAGCTTAACCGTGACAAGCGCGTCGAGAGCTGGCGGATCGGCGGCGCGGGTGAAGGCGGCGCCGGAGCAACCGTCGTCACGCTGAAGACGGGGAAAGCGAAATGATCAGCTCCGCACTGAAGGCCAAGCTGCAGACGCTGCCGTTAGAGCCCGGCTGCTATCTGATGAAGGACAAAAATGACACGATCATCTATGTCGGCAAGGCCAAGAAACTGAAAAACCGCGTCAACCAGTATTTTGTAGGCGCGCACAATTACAAGACGACCAAGCTTGTCAGCAACATCGTCGATTTCGACTACATCGTCACCTCCAGCGAGAAGGAAGCGCTGGTGCTGGAAATCAATCTGATCAAGAAATATCGTCCGCGCTACAACATCATGTTCATGGACGATTCCTCTTATCCCTATATCAAGCTGACCCATGAAGCCTATCCGACGCTGCGGGTTGTGCGCGACGCCAAGAAAGACCGCAAGGCGAAATACTACGGCCCGTTCCCGGACGCTTCGGCGGCGCATCAGACGATGAAGCTGCTCAACCAGCTCTATCCGCTGCGCAAGTGCGATAAAATGCCGAAGAAGCTGTGCCTGTACTATCACATCGGACAGTGCCTGGGGCCCTGCGAACTGAACGTCGATCCGGAAATCTACAAGGAAATCTCCGAGAAAATCACCCGCTTTCTGCGCGGGGACGTCAAGGATCTGGTCAGCGAGCTCAAGTCTAAGATGAACGCCGCAGTAGAAGAACTGGCGTTTGAAAAAGCCCGCGAGTACCGGGATTTGATCACTTCGATCGAGCACATCACCGACAAGCAGCAGGTTCAGGTTGAGGATAACAAGGACCGCGACGTGTTCGCCTGTTATGCAGATAAGGGCTACCTCGCGATCCAGGGCTTCTTCATCCGCTCCGGCAAGCTGCTGGAACGCCAGCTGTCGCTGACCCCGCTGTATGGCGATCCGGAGGAAGAACTGATTTCCTTTTTAATGCAGTATTATCAGAATCACCCGCTGCCTCAGGAAGTGATCGTGCCGCTGGAGCTGGATATCGAAGCGCTGCAGGAGGTCATCACCTGCAAGCTGATCCAGCCGGTCAAGGGCTACCGCAAAAAGCTGCTGGACATGGCGTCCAACAACGCCAAGACCAATTTGCTTCAAAAATTTGAAGTGATGGAGCGGCAGAATGAAACGACGGAGGAATCAATGCGGCAGCTGGCGCAAAAGCTGCGGATACCCGGCTTGTCCCGGATTGAGATCTTCGATAACTCGCATATTTCCGGCGCCTTCACCGTTGCCGGCATGGTCGTATTCGAGGACGGCTTGCCATGTAAAAACGATTACCGGCTGTTTAAGCTGCATACTGAAAACAGCGATGTCGATTCGATGAAGGAAGTGCTGTACCGGCGCTATTTCCGGCTGCTGAACGAAGGCGGACGGTTTCCTGACCTGCTTTTAGTCGACGGTGGTCTGACTCAGATTGAAGCGGCGAAGGAAATTCTTGGTTCGCTTGACCTGGATATCCCGATCTGCGGCCTGGTGAAAAACGACAAACATCAGACGTCCAGCCTGATGAACGAACGTCTGGAGATCGTCGACGTCGAACCGGGATCGCCGTTATTCTTCTTATTAACGCGGATGCAGGACGAAGTCCACCGCTTTGCGATCAGCTATCACCGCAAGCTGCGTCAGAAAGCCCAGACAAAGTCGATTCTGGATGAAATCGACGGGGTCGGCGAAGTCCGCAAGAAGAAGCTGATGAGCACATTTAAGAGTTTTAAGCGGTTAAAAGAAGCGACGGTTGAGGAGATCGCCCAGGTTGTGCCGCAGGAAGTCGCGGAAAGAATTTTTGAGACGCTGCATGTGGAACCTTAACCCTGTTGTCCTGCATACTATGGTTTAGAAACCAAGAGGAGGACAGCGATGAAAAAGATTCTGACCCGGCGGGAGAAGGAAGTCTTTGATCTGTTGGTCAGCAATTACGATACGAAAGAGATCAGTGAACAGCTGAACATCAGTGAGAAAACCGTCCGCAACCACATCTCCAACGTGATCCTGAAGCTTGCCGTCAAAGGACGGGCGCAGGCCGTGGTGGAGCTGATCCGATGCCGCGAAATTGAAATCTAGCCCCCAAGAGGGGGCTATTCTTTTCGATTTATGTTATACTAAGACATGAGGTGGTTTTTTTGAAAATCAAACGCTTGCTTTTTGTCGCGGCGGTTGCCGCGTTATGCGCCGGGTGTTTAATCGTGATGAATATCCGCTACGACCGGCTTTCCCGCTATCCGTATCAGGATCCGAAAAGCCGCGCGCTGATCGACGAATACTTAAGCGATGAGGACATCGAGTATATCATCGAATATTCGATTGCCCCTTCAACGTTCGTACCGTATATCCAGGCGGAGCGGTTCAGCGTTTATCATGCCCCGGAATACAACTACATGGAGGAGGCGTTCTCCTACCGCAATTACGCGCCGGCCCTCATCGTCAAGATGGTAGAGGAAACGCGCGATCAGATCGCAGTGCAGGATCTGGCGCAGCTGATGCTGGTGTACAGCTACGAGGAAGTCAAGGACTGGCTGGACCGCGGCGATCCGTATTACCGCAGCGCCACGCTGGTGCTCGATCCCTCGGCGCTGGATACGCTGGTGGACGACGATCACACGATCGCCACGCATGTGCCGCTGCATTTGGAAGCGTTAGCGGATATCCCGCAGCTGACTGTCGAAGTTAACGGCGAGGAAAAGCCGATTCTGGTAGACGTGCGGCTGCAGCAGCCGCTGCGGCAGCTGTGCGAGGCGGCGGAGGCGGAGGTCAGCACGCGGGCCTGCGGCGGGCTGATCGTCACCGAAGGTTACGTCAGTTATCCAAAACAGGAAGAATTGTATAAGCAGGCGAAGGAACAATATGGTTCCTCGGCGATCCTGTATGTCGATTATCCCGGCCACAGCGAGCATCAGCTCGGTCTGGCTGTCGATTTTGCCGTGACAGGCAAGCAGTCGGAAGATTTCAGCACGACTGTGCAGTCTCAATGGCTGCAGGAAAACGCCTGGCGGTTTGGCTTCGTCCAGTCCTATACGGAAGACAAGGTCACGGAAACCAACAAGCTGGCGCGGCCGGAACACTACCGGTATGTCGGCCCGGCGCTGGCCCGGCAGCTGGTTGAGGAACATCACACGTTGAAAGAAGGCACAGAATGATCGGCGTTTTTGATTCAGGAATCGGTGGTCTGCGGTTATTGGATAAGCTTCGTCAGCGGTGGCCGCAGGAAGATTTTGTTTACCTGGCGGATCAGGCGCATGTCCCGTACGGTTCGCTGGACCGCGATACACTACTGGATTTATTGCAGCTGAATCTGAACTGGCTGGAAAAACAGGGAGCCGAGCGGATCGTGGTCGCGTGCAACACGGCCAGCGCGACCGGCATCGCCCGCCGTTATCGCGGTCAGGCGCAGATCGTGGAGATTATCTCCAAGACATGTGAACAAATTCCGGCTTCGACTGCGAAGATTCTCGTGCTGGCGACGCCGTTTACCGCCCAGTCGCATCGCTACCAGCAGGTTTTAGCGCGGCAGCTTCCGCAGGCGGAGGTCAAGGAAGTCGGCTTGAGTTGTCTGGCGTTTATGATCGAGCATCTCTGTCCGAAGCAGGAAATTGAAACGTATCTGAAGGGCGAACTGAACGCTTATCGAGATCGCTACGACGTTGCGGTTCTGGCCTGCACGCATTTTCCTTTCGCGCGCGATCAATTTGCGAAGGTGCTGGGAATCCCTTTGATCGATTCGGAAAGCATCGCGCTCGAGGCGCCGGCCCAGCCCGGAAAGGGCACGCTGCGGATCGCGACGACCGGCAGTGTCGAGCTGTTAAATCGGCAACTGCGTGGCTTGATGAACTGGGATGTTCCCTGCGAACATGTCCAGATTGAAATCTGAGCGAAGTCTTGTCGGGGGATCAGGAGAATCGAACGAGCCCCTGTTGCTTTGGAATAAGCTGGAAGAAGAATGGGAAAACCCGTTCTTTTTTTGTTGAAGGAGAAAGCCTGGCCAATTTCCAATGCCGAAAATTCAACTCCCTGCGGCATCATTTTGAATGCCATCGGTGCATAGACTGTGACAGGAGGGGATGTTCATGAAAATCAAACCTGAAACGTTGAAGCAGGGCGCGGCTCTGATGTTCGGCGCGGTCGCATTGGCCGCTTATCTCACTACCGTGCTGTGGCCTTCCCGCTCGCAGCCGGTTCAGACCGTCAGCGGATCCGACACGAGTGGGGATATGGTTCAAGTCTACTTACTGGACGAAGACGCGACGCTGATTCCCTATACGCTGGGGATTGAGGAAGGGCTGGATTTAAACCAGAAGGTAGCCGAGGTCCTGCGGTTGATGACGATCGGCAACGAGCCGGTGCAGGGAGTGTGCGGACTTTTGCCAAACAATGCCCAGCTGGAAAACTGCGCGCTGCAGGGCAGCCAGCTTTCACTTTACTTCCCGGAGAATTTCCGTAATTATGATCCCAAGACGGAAATGCGGTTATTGGAAGGACTGACATGGGCGGTCACGCAGTTTGACGAAGTCAGCGAGGTTCTGCTTTATTTGGCCGGTGAACCGCTGACGCACATGCCGCAGCTGTCGACGCCGGTGCCGATGCCATTAAACCGGCAGATTGGAATCAATAATTTTGAGAATACGGTTAACCGCCTGCATGACAGCCATTCGTTGACAGTGTTCTATACGCGTCAGAAAAACGGCTCCAGCGTCTACGTGCCGAAAACGCTGCGCATCAGCAATCAGACGAGTCTGCAGGACAAGCTGTCTTCGATTCTGGCGGACATCGGCGTGTTCAGCCAGCTGAAGCAGCCGTTGGCAGGGACTCCGCTGACGGTACTGGATTGTTCGCTGGACGAAGACCTGTTGACGATCAACGTCAGCGGCGAGATTCTGGACGAGGAGAAGAAGGTCAACGAAGAACTGGTTACCAGTCTGCTTCTGAGCATTCAAAGCTCGCTGGGCGTCAGTCAGGTTCAGCTGCAGGTCGACGGTGTCACGGTCAATCTCAGCGGCGTCAACGACGATCCAATCGACCTGAATTCCTTAATTCTCAATCAAATATTGCTTTAAGGAAGGCGGCAAATCTGATATTATAAGTACAGGTGGTAAAATGAAGATAGTAGTGGTGAGCGATAACCATGGTCGGAGTGAACCGCTGGAGCAGATTTTAGAGCTTCATCGGGATGCGGATGTGTTTATCCATTGCGGGGACAGCGAACTGCCGCCGCAGTTTTTACAGGGGTATGTGTGCGTCAGGGGCAACAATGATTTTTATTATGAATATCCGGAGATGAAAATTTTAGAGCTGGAGGGTCATCGCATGATGATCGTTCATGGTCATCATCATCTGTATATGGGCCAGCTTGACATGTTGGTCAGCAAAGCGCGGCGGCAGGGCTGCGACTTTGTGTTTTACGGCCATACGCATATCTTTTCCAGCCAGCAGCGCGACGGCGTGATTCTTGTGAATCCGGGCGCGCTGTCCCGCAACCGCGACGGTACGCCGCCCTGTTACGCGGTGATTACGATCGACGGGAGCGACGTCAGTATTGACCGCGTCAACTGGACGCGGCCCCGGGACTGAAGACCTTCGGCGCTTACAATCACGCAAAGAAGAAGTTGAAAATCACCGGAGTGCGCTGATTTTCAACTTTTCCTGTTTGCCGATCAAAGGCGAAGGCCAGGACTGACCGGTTGCGAACCGGTCTGCTTGATTTGCGCCGAATGTATCAAAGGGTCATGCGGAAAGAAGTTCAATCATGAAAAAAATTAAAATTAGATGCCGGAAATGCGGCGATATCATCGAAAGTTTTTCCGTCCATGACTTTAAGTTTTGCCGCTGCGGCAGCGGTCGCCGTGGATGGCGGGCATGAATATTTAAAGCGATGTGGTAATTTGGAAGAGATTGAAGATTTCAGCGAAGTTGAGGAGAATGACGAATCAAATTGAGCGCCATGAACGGAACGAACGGAGCGAAGCCGTTTGAACATCGCCAGATCCCTTTTGCTTTAAGCGTGAATATTCTTCAAACTGGATCTGAAAAGCGTGCGGCAATCCCGTTCATTGCCTTCTATTCATGGACCATCAGGGAGAATTACAAAAAGATCAAAGGTTTCCGGGTTCTGCGCATAAGGAACCAAACTTTCCTGTGTCATAGCCGCAGTCCCTGCAGCAGTAACAAAATATGCCAAAATCGCTTGCATTCTTCAACACTTTTTGATATTATGATTGAGCGTTCAAAACATGATAGAAAACAATGTCCCGGTAGCTCAGCTGGATAGAGCATGCGCCTTCTAAGCGCACGGTCAGGGGTTCGAGTCCCTTCCGGGACGCCACTTTGGAAAACCAGAAGTCCTTCATTGAAGGATTTTTTTGTACGATCGCAGGCAAAAAACATGCCGCTGCAAGCGGGGTGTGCTATAATAAGATCAGCCAAAAGAAGGATTCCTTCTTTTATTTTTGAACAAGGGGTGATGACGATGAGCTCAGGATTTTATGCGGAATGTCTTGAAGAAATCGCACAGCTGATCCGCCAGGGCCGCATTCAGGAAGCCCGCACGAAGGTGGATACGGAGCTGGCGATGCCCTATGTGCCTTCCGACGTGTTGCCGGCGCTGCAGGATTTTGATCAGCAGCTGCGCTTAATCGCGGCGGAAAACCGCAAGCCGGGCGTTGGGGTGATGAGCCTGGAGGAGATTGAGGAGAGCCTGAAAGGCGATCGCGAACATCAGCTGCGGGCGGTCGACGCGCTGCATGGGATGAATCTGCGCTCCTGCCTGGATTTGGTCCGCGCGTATCTGGAAACCGATCCCGATCCGCTCGCTTCGGCGCTGCTGATCGATTCGCTGATCGATCAACAGATCAGCGAGGAGCTGACGCTGAACCGGGATGGGATAGGCTACACGTTTATTCCCCGTTACCAGGAAGGGGCGGCGGAAAGCGACGGCTTTCTTTTGGCCCGCGCGTTGATCGGCGAATGGCTGGAAAACGAAAACCCTTCCTTATTTAATTTGTGCGAGCAGGTGCTGATCCGCGAGGCGTATCTGGCGCTGCCGCTGGGCTTTGAAGAAGCGGAGGGCATATCGCTTGCGGCCAGCTGCGTTCATCTCGTATACTGCAGTATGCAGGATGAGGAGGGCTGGCGTCAGTTCGCGTCCCGGCATCAGCTTGAAAATGTCAATTTATTCGATTTAAAAAGCCAATTTATTTGAAATTCAGATAACTTTTGTTATAATAGAAAGGCTAGACATAAGGAGGACAAAGAAGTTTATGTCAACTTGGACACTAAAAGAAAAATCAACAGGCGAACTGAAAGTCACCATTGAGGGTGAAAACTGGAAAACGGCTCAGAAAAAAGCTTTTAATAAATTAGCGAAAGAACTGGAAATCCCGGGTTTCAGAAAGGGTTCTGTCCCAGCTGCCATGGCGAAAAAATATGTTCCGGCTCAGAAGATTATGCTGGAAGCCGTCGAGCATTGCGCGCAGGGTCTGCTGGACGCGGGTATCGAAGAGCACAAACTGTGGCCGATCTCCCGGCCGGAGCTGAACGTTGAGGAAATCAGCGAGGAAGCCGCGACGATGAGCTTTACGTTCGCGATCAAGCCGGAAGTCAAGCTGGGCGAATATAAAGGTTTAGCTTACGAAGTAGAAGAAACTTCAGTCAGCGAGGAAGAAGTGGAAGCGGAACTGAAGCGGATCCAGGAAAACTTCGCCGAGCTGGAAGTGAAGGAAGACGGCGAAGTTGAAAACGGCGACACCGCGGTCATCGACTTTGAAGGTTTCAAGGACGGCGTTGCGTTTGAAGGCGGCAAGGGCGAAAACTATCCGCTGGAGATCGGTTCCAACAGCTTCATCCCGGGCTTTGAAGAACAGCTCATCGGTATGAAGAAAGAAGAAACGAAGGACATCAATGTCACGTTCCCGGAAAACTATCAGGCTGCTGAGCTGGCTGGCCAGCCGGTTGTCTTCAAGGTTACGGTTCACGAAATCAAAGCGAAGGTGCTGCCGGAGCTGAACGACGATCTCGCGAAGGACGTCAATGCTCCGGATGTGGAAACCATGGACGACTTAAAAGCGCTGATCCGCAAGAACCAGGAAGAACAGAAGCGGCAGAACGCGGAAAACGAAGCGACCAACAAGCTGATCAGCACGGTCGTCGACGCCTGCGAAGTGGAAATTCCGGAAGTCATGATCAAGAATGAAACGGACGATATGATTCAGGATTACGCCAACCGTCTGCAGCAGCAGGGTATTTCCTTAACGCAGTTCTTCCAGATCACCGGGCAGAGCGAGGAAACGCTGCGCGAACAGATGGCGAAGGACGCTGAAAGCAAAGTCAAGCTGCGCTTAGTTCTGGACGCGATCGCGACGCAGGAAAATCTGGAAGTCGGCGAGGAAGATATTGATACGGAATACGGCCTGATCGCCTCTCAGTACAATATGGAAAAAGAGAAGGTCAAGGAACTGATTCCGGCGTCTTCGATCTCCTACGACGTCCGGCTGCGCAAGGCGCTGGACCTGATTAAGGATTCCACCAACAAATAAGACGCTTCGCGTCTTTTTTGACCTTTATAACACGTACTATTTCAGACAAGGAGGGTGTCAATGAACAACGAAAAAATGGAAATCAGTGTTCCGGTCATCGCTACACGAGGAATCATTGTTTTTCCCCAGCAGGACATCATGATTGAGGTCGGCCGGGAAAAGAGCATTCGTGCCGTTGAGGAAGCAGAAGAAAAGTTCGATGGTCATGTCTGGCTCGTCTGCCAGAAAGACATCATGGTTGACAATCCTGCTCCTTCAGATCTCTACACGTTCGGCACATTGTGCCGGATCAAAAATATCCGCCGTAAAGAAGGCTTTATGCGGATTACCTTCAGCGGACTGGAACGGGCAAAGCTGGTTTCGATTCAGGATGAGGACAGAATGTTTATGGCGACGGTGCTGCCGGTTGCGGATGAAGCCGGCGATAATCTCGAGGAGATGGCTTTAATCCGCCGGGTAGCTAAGGAATTCGAGAACATTGCGTCCAGCGCCAACAATTTCCCGCCGGAGATCATCGCGCAGCTGACCAAGGGCGTTTCCGCCCCGACGCTGTCCGATCAGTTCGCGCAGTATTTCCCGCTGCCTTTGGAAAAGAAGCAGGTGCTGCTGGAGACGTTGAACGTCAACGAACGGCTGATGATGATCATCCAGGAGCTGGAAAAAGAAAAGCAGCTGTCCGACATTGAAAATAACATCAATGAAAAAGTCAAGGAGCGGATCGATGAATCGCAGAAGGAATACTACCTGCGCGAGAAGCTCCGCGCGATTAAAGAAGAACTGGGCGATGTGTCCAATCAGAGCGACGATTCCGAGGAACTGCGCCGGATGATCGAGGAAAACCCGTATCCGGAAGCAATCAAGGAAAAGGCCCGGGAAGAACTGGCGCGGTATGAAATGCTGCCGGGGGCATCCGGGGAAGCCGGGGTTGTGCGGACTTATCTCGACTGGCTCTTAGGCGTGCCGTGGTGGCAGGAAACCGAAGATAACGAAGACCTCAAGCTGGTGCAGCAGCGCCTGGATGAGGATCATTTCGGTTTGGAAAAGGTCAAAGACCGGATCATGGAATATCTGGCTGTCAAACAGATGACCCATTCGCTGAACGCGCCGATTCTGTGTCTGGTCGGGCCGCCGGGCGTCGGCAAGACGTCGCTGGCGAAGTCCGTGGCCAGAGCGCTGGATCGGAAGTTTGTCAAGGCATCGCTGGGCGGCGTGCGCGATGAAGCGGAAATCCGCGGTCATCGCCGGACGTATTTAGGCTCGCTGCCAGGCCGGATCATTCAGGGAATGAAGAAGGCCGGCGTCGTCAATCCAGTGTTCCTGATCGACGAAATCGACAAGATGGCCAGCGATTACAAGGGCGATCCGTCCAGCGCGATGCTGGAAGTGCTGGATCCGGAACAGAACAAGCTGTTCTCCGATAACTATCTGGAAGAACCGTACGATCTGTCGAAGGTCATGTTTATCGCGACGGCCAACACGCTCGATACAATTCCGGCGGCGCTGCGCGACCGTTTGGAAATCATCGAGCTGTCCTCATATACCGAGGTGGAAAAGGTCAGCATCGCTAAGGAACATCTGATTCCGAAGCAGGCTGAAATCAACGGCCTGAAGCCGAGTCAGTTTAAGCTGGGCGAAGAAGAGCTGATTTATCTGATCCGTCATTACACCCGGGAAGCCGGCGTGCGTCAGTTGGAGCGGGTGATTGCTTCGCTGTGCCGCAAGAGCGTCCTGGCGATCATGAAGGATGGCAAGCGTTCGGTCAAGATCACGAAGAAGCTGATCGTGGAATGGCTGGGCAAAGAGAAATTTGAATACGGCGTCAAGGAGAAAAAAGATCAGATCGGCGTGGTAACCGGGTTGGCCTATACGTCCTTCGGCGGCGATATCCTGCCGGTCGAGGTCACTTACTTCGACGGGAAGGGCAAACTCATCGTTACCGGTCAGCTGGGCGACGTCATGAAGGAATCGACGGAAATCGCGCTGGACTATGTCAAAAGCAAAGCCGTCGAATTCAAGATTGATCCGGCTTTCTTCGATAAACACGATATCCACATCCATTGTCCGGAAGGCGCAGTGCCGAAGGATGGGCCGAGCGCCGGCGTCACGCTGACCACGGCACTGGTTTCCGCAATCACCCGGATGCCGGTTCATGCGAATCTGGCGATGACGGGTGAAGTCACGCTGCGCGGCAACGTGCTGCCGATCGGCGGTCTGCGTGAGAAATCGCTGGCAGCGCACCGCAGCGGCATCTCGACGGTCATCATTCCGAAGAATAACGTCAAGGATCTTGACGAAGTTCCGGAAATTGTTAAGAATGACATTCATTTCATCCCGGTCGAAACGGTCGACCAGGTTATTCAGGAAGCGCTGGTTCGCTAAATGGAGATCAGGGAAGCCGAGCTCGTCGTCAGCGCGCCGTCCAAGGCACACTGGCCTGAAAGCGAACTGCCGGAGATCGTGCTGGCCGGCCGCAGCAACGTCGGCAAATCCTCGCTGATCAACACGCTGTGCGGCCGCAAGGCGCTGGCTTATGTCGGCAACACCCCGGGCAAGACACGGTTGTTGAATTTCTTCGATATCGATCACCGCTTCATGTTCGTCGATGTGCCGGGCTATGGGTTTGCCAAAGCGTCCAAGCAGATGCTGATCCAGTTCGGCGAAATGATGGAGGACTATTTCTCCAGCCGTTCACAGCTAAAAGGCCTGATTCTTTTAGTCGATATGCGGCACGCGCCGACGGAGGACGATATCACGATGGCGGACTATGCCCGTTATTATGAAATTCCGTTTGTGGTTGCCGCGACGAAACTGGACAAAGTGCCGCGCTCTCAGCAAAGCAAACAGATCAACGTTATCGCCAAGGCTCTGGCCTGTGCGCCGGAAGCGATCATTCCGTTCTCTTCCATCACGAAGCAGGGCCGGGAAGAACTGCTGGAAGCGATTGACGTCTTATTTAATCCAGAAGAGCCTGAATCCGAGTGATTCGGGCTTTTTTCATATTTTCCTCGGTTTGGCATACACTGAAATTGAAGCAGGAATGCTGGGGAGGAACCATAGATGAAACCAATGAAAATTGAGAAACGACTGGAGCTCAGCCGTCCGGTCGATCAAATTCTGCAATGCCAGATCACCAACGAGATTCAATATCATACCGAAGCCGACGGGATCCGGGCTTTAGGCTCCTTATGGGTCAAGGGGCAGGCGGCCGATGAACAGGGCGCTTATCCGCTGAACGAAGAAATCACGCTGGACGTCCTGGCGCCCTTGGATAAGCTGCAGGAACCGTCACAATTCCGGATCCGGCTGCATCATTACGACGCCCGGATCGAAGCCCGCGGGATGATCGTGACGATTTATTTGAATGTATACGGCATGAAAGAGGAAAGGGCGACCGCAATTCTGGAAACTCAGCCGGAGAAACGAGAGTCGGAGCCAACCCCGCTGCCGGAGATTACACAGCCAGCGGCGGAACCCACAGCGCTGACTCCGTCGGTCACTGAAGAGCCGGCTGCCGCTGCAGCACCGATCCTTCCGGCTGCGGCATCTGTGCAGGAGGAAAAAGCGCTGGCTGCGGAAGGGCCGGCTGTCAAAGAAAATACGGTCATGGACGAAGAAACGAACGATCCGGCGGAAGCGGCCGTCAACGAGGACGTCGGAGAAATCGAAGATTTGTTTGACGACGCGGAGAATGTCATCGTGACCAGCCGGTACATGCTGGCGCAGGTCAATGATACCTATGCTTCGATTGCCCAACGCTACGGGGTGAATGAAAAGCAGTTGATCGCCGTCAATCACAACAAGCCGCTGGAGGAAAAGACGCTGATCCTGCTGCCGCTGTAAGTGGCCGATCTGCAAGCTGCTAATCATGGTTGTAAGGAGGACTGGACACAGTCCTTTTTTTCTGGATTTGAGTAAAATCAGAACAAAACCGGAGCTATCTGTCTTTTTAACAAGAACGAAAAGAAGGAAATAGCTTGCGATTCAGCTGAAATTCAGATACAGTGAAGTAAACAAGACAAGGGAGGGGAATTGAATGAAAAAAACAGCGGTCATGATCTACCGGGCGTTTTGCATGCAGGAGATCAGCTGTCTGACCGATTGGTTAGTCGGATTGGGCAAACCGATGATCGTCTGCGCGGCGGATCATCAACCGGTAAAAACGGAAGAAGGCTTTACCGTGCTGCCCGAATTCAGCTATGATGAAGTCAATCTTGACGAGATCGACTGCCTGATTCTTCCCGGAATCAGCGAATTTCCGGAAGTGTTAAAGGATCAGCGCCAGCTGGACTTTTTAGCCCGGTTCAAGGAGCGGCCGGATATTTTGATTGCCGCGATCTCCGTGTCCCCGGTGTTATTAGCGGCGGCGGGGTTGTTAAACGGGATTTGTTACTGCGGTGGATTTTATCAGGAAGTGCTGGACGATCTGCCGTTTATGGAAAAAGAAAATTTCCGCTTTGAGCCGATCGTCGTAGAGGGCAACATCATGACGGCTTTCGGCGGGGCGTTCCGTGAGTTTGCCTTAGCGGTGATGGAGAAACTGGGCTTCGAAGTGCCGGCGGATACTTTCGGTCCGCTGGCTGAAAACTGGACTAGGGATAAGCTGAACTTCACGATGGAATCGGAGGTTGAAAAAACGTATTGGAAAAACGCGCTGGCGATGCTGAAACGGGAATGTCCGCAGTTTTTTGAGAAGCGCGGCTGAGGCTTTTGTTTTCAACTCCGCTAGTTTGCTTTTTCGTTTTATTCTTGCCTTTTTCGTCTTTGGAGATGTCGGAATTCGTTGAAATTCGATTGACAAGCGGGGATCCAATGCCTATAATAAAGCCATCTACGTTGAACGGAAGAAGTAGCGGCTTTGGGAAATCAGAGAGCTCCCGGAAGGTGCAAGGGAGCCAGAAGAAGCAGTGAACAGTCGTCCGGAAGTTGATTTTCTGAATTTTAAGTAGGAAGATCCGAATGCCGTCGTTACCGGTGAAAGCGCATCTTTGAAGAAAGATGAAGTAAGGTGGTACCGCGCGTGAAGCGTCCTTGTTACAGGGCGCTTTTTTTGTTCAACGAAGGAAAAATAAAAAACAGGAGGAAGAACTGATGAAAAAGGAACTGGCCCCGAAATATAACCATCTGGATGTGGAACAGGGCTATGACAACTGGATCAAAGAAGGCTATTTCACAGCCGGCGACAAAAGCAAGGATCCGTTCTGTATCGTGATCCCGCCGCCGAATGTTACCGGCAAGCTGCACCTGGGGCATGCCTGGGATACGACACTGCAGGATATCATCGCCCGTTACAAGCGGATGCAGGGCTACGACATGCTGTGGGTTCCGGGCATGGACCACGCCGGCATTGCAACGCAGGCGAAGGTGGATGAGCGCCTGAAAAAAGAAGGCGTTTCCCGCTATGATCTGGGCCGTGAGAAATTTCTGGAACGGGCTTGGGACTGGAAGGAAGAATATGCCGGGCATATTCGTCAGCAGTGGGCGAAGATGGGCCTGTCGCTGGACTACACCCGCGAGCGTTTCACACTGGACGAAGGCTTAAGCAAAGCCGTTGCCAAGGTTTTTGTCGACTACTACAACGACGGCCTGATTTATCAGGGCGAGCGGATCATCAACTGGGATCCGGCGGCCAAGACGGCGCTGAGCAACATCGAGGTTATTCATAAGGAAACCGAAGGTGCGATGTATACGTTCAACTACAAGGTCGTTGAAACTGGCGAATGCTTTCAGGTTGCGACGACCCGTCCGGAAACAATGTTCGGCGACGTCTGCGTCGTTGTGCATCCAGACGATGAACGGTTTAAGCATCTGATCGGCCTGCACGCTGTCAATCCGGCGAATGGGGATGAACTGCCGATCATCGGCGACGACTACATCGACATCGAATTCGGAACCGGCGCGATGAAATGTACGCCGGCCCACGATCCAAACGACTTCGCGATCGCAGAACGCCACCATCTGCCGCGGATCATCTGCATGAATCCGGATGCGACGATGAACGAGCGCTGCGGTGAGTTTGAAGGCATGGACCGCTTTGAATGCCGCAAACAGCTGACGGAAAAAATCCGTCAGGAAGGCAATTTGATCAACATTGAGAAACATATCCATCAGGTCGGCTATTCTGAACGGACCGACGTCATCGTCGAACCGATGCTTTCCAAGCAGTGGTTTGTCCGCATGAAGCCGCTGGCGGAGGATGTTCTGAAGCATCAGGAATTGGCTGAGGAAAAGATCAACTTCTACCCGCCGCGCTTTGAAAAGACCTTCACGCAGTGGCTGGAAAACATTGAGGACTGGTGCATCTCCCGCCAGCTGTGGTGGGGCCACCGGATCCCGGCCTGGTACCATAAGGAAACCGGTGAGATTTACGTCGGTACGGAAGCGCCGCAGGATCTTGAAAACTGGAATCAGGATGAGGACGTTCTGGACACCTGGTTCTCCAGCGCACTGTGGCCGTTCTCGACGCTGGGCTGGCCGGATAAAACGCCGGATCTGGAGCGTTATTATCCGAATGACGTGCTGGTCACGGGCTATGACATCATTTTCTTCTGGGTCGCCCGGATGGCGTTCCAGGCCCGCTACTTCACAAAGTCCCGGCCGTTTAAGGATGTTCTGATCCACGGTCTGATCCGCGACGCCCAGGGCCGCAAAATGTCGAAATCGCTGGGCAACGGCGTCGATCCGATGGACGTCATCGCCAAGCACGGTGTTGATAGCCTGCGCTTCTTCCTGACGACCAATTCCACGCCGGGTCAGGATATGCGCTACATTGAGGAAAAGCTGGAAGCGTCCTGGAACTTCATCAACAAGATCTGGAACGCATCCCGTTTCGTCATGATGAATATGCCGGAGGATTTCACGCTCGAGGACATTGACCTCAGCACGCTGTCGATCACCGACACCTGGATTCTCAACCGGTTGAATGAAACGATTGCCTCGGTGACCGCCAACATGGACAAGTATGAGTTCGCGCTGGTTGGCAATGAGCTGTACAGCTTCATCTGGGATGATTTCTGCAGCTGGTATATCGAATTAAGCAAAGCTGGATTGAACAGCGAGGATGCCCAGGTCAAGCGGGCGACCCAGTCGACGCTGATCGTCTGCCTGCGCGCGATCATCCGTCTGCTTCATCCGTTCATGCCGTTTGTCACCGAAGAAATTTACAGCGTCCTGCCGCATACCGAAAAAGCATGCTGCCTGGCGGCCTGGCCGACGCCGGTGGAAGGCCTGGACTTAAGCCATAACGAGGAAGTCGATCAGCTGATTTCCGTTATCAAGACGATTCGACAGGTCCGCGTCGATTACAATCTGAAGCCGTCCGCGCCGCTGGCGATGACGATCCGGAACGCGCAGAACCAGCCGGTCGCTGTCGACGCTCCGATTGCTTCGATTTATGAGAAGATGTGCAAGGCCAGCTGGAAAGCGGAGCTGGATGGGGAAATGCTCGTCCGACCGATCTTAGGCGGATCCTTAAGTATTCCGATGAGCGACGTCGTCGATCTGGAAGAGGAAAAAGCCAAACTCAAAAAAGAAGCCGAACATCTGAACGCTGAAATCAAGCGTGCGGAAGGCATGCTTTCCAATGAACGCTTTGTCGCTAAGGCTCCGGCTGAGAAAGTCGAAGCGGAACGCAAAAAGCTGGAAACCTATAAGCAGCAGCTGGAAATCGTCCAGACCCGCTTGCAGGAAATTGAGAAATAAACGCTGTCAAAGGAATTTCATCTTCCAGACAGAATTAACGATCACCCGGTCCTGTGGACCGGGTTTTCTTGTGGAGTGACCGATTTCAAAAGCGTCGGCGATGGCAGCACGTTGAGCGATGTTCACCGCAAGGGGCACAAAGAAAGGCCGGATGTTTCTTGCCTAAGTCAAAAATGGAAGAAAACAGATCAATCTGAAGAAAAGTGGGATCTGCGGCAGAAACACGCGCTGAAAGCAGGCATGATCCGCAGACGCCATCGAGAACATAAGAAGGAAAACGAAAACTGGCTTTCTAAAATCTTTCAGAAAGTTTTACGCCCGGGGCTAGACAAAATGCGGCAAGTGTCGTTATCGTCATGGGCTTCGCTGTCACCGACGCTTGTCTTTTGGCGAGGAGAAGACTACAATAAAATAAATGATAGCGCTTACAATCAAGCGGATTGAGATTCCGTCAAAGTCGAAAGGCTTTCAGCATACATTGAAATGAGGTGGTATTCGATGACGGAGAAACAATATCTTTTAGGTACGGATGAACAGCAGCAATGGATGCAGGAGTACACGTTTGCCCCGCGCGGCATCGGGTTCAAAGAACCCGGCGTGCTTGGAATGGACGCGAAGGAATTCTCAGCGTTCAACGTGGCCAAATCATTTTATCAGGTGCATCCGGAGGTTTTTAACTTAAAACTAGTTGCGGAGAAGACCGGCGTGGCGGAAAGTGAGATCGCAGCCCGGCTGAAACGTATGGTCGATCGCCGGTTAATCATGTTTGTGAAGAATTCTTCCGTTTCCGCTCTGGGCTTTGGTTTGTATTACTGGATTGTGAAAATGAAAGAGGACTGCCCGCCGCAGGCAAAGGTGCAGCTGGCGGAATGGATTCAGAATAAGGATGAGATCTGCACCGGTTATTTAACGGAAGGTGATTTCGATTTCTTCTGCGGCAATCACATGCGTGTGCTGGACAATCTGCTTTGCGGCGTGATCGAACCGATCCGGCGCAACCGCTGGGTCGAATCCATTCATCTCTGTCCTATCCGCCGCGACGTCCGCGAATCCCACGTCAATCTGTGGGACGCTCCGAAAGCGGATTACCGCCGCTATCTGTGGTCGGACGCGCAGAAAGCCAACTTTTTAAACAGTCAGAACGAGATGGACGCTACGGACTTTGCGATCATCGACATTCTGAACAATGTGACCTCGATCGAAGATTTCTTTGATTACGAGGTGCTCGGCCAGCTGTCCGGTCTGGATCCGGCGGCGATGAAGAAGGATCTGGGCTGGATCGTTGATCATCAGCGTTATGTCGTGCCGATGTTCTATTTTAATTATCAGGCGCTGGGTCTGAACATGCATTGTTATCTGATCCGCTTGTTCCAGAATGTGACCAGCTGCCGCAAGGAACAAATTGTCGACGAGCTGACCCGGTGTCCGGAATTCAACAATATCTTCGAGTTCTCTGATGGCATTTACGACATTCTGGTGAGCGCTTATACGCAGCTGACAGATCTAGACGCCTTGCGCACAATGTTAGACGGTTACGCCGAGATCGAAGAAATCTGGGAAGCTGACAGTCCGCGGCAGTTCCGCCGTTGGACGGCGCGGCTGGATAAAGACGCGGATATGTGGGAGGAATGTATTTTTACTGATGATTTCCTGCAGGACCGCACGAGCTTGCCGATCGAACCGGCGGGGGAATGGCAGGAGAAAGGCGGTGAAGAACGATGAAGACCAATGCGATCCGCGGGTATGTTGTCGATCGGCTGCAATATGCTTTAAACCCATCCAGCATCGCGGTCATCGGCGCCAGCCGCTGTCCGGGCAAGGTTGGCCATAAGGTTATCGACGGCTTACAGAAATGGGGCTATCAGGGAAAAATTTACCCGGTGAATCCGCGTGCGGAGAAGGTCGCGGGCTTAAAAGCTTATCCGACCCTGCGGGAGATTGAGGAGCCGGTTGATCTGGCGTTCATCGCGGTGCCGGCGCATCTGGTCAAATCGATTCTGGAAGACTGCGTAGCCAAGGAAGTAAAAATCGTCGTGATCGCGACCAGCGCTTTTAAGGAGATCGGCCGCGGCGAACTGCAGGATGAGCTGACAGAATATTGCCGGACCAACGAACTGCCGTTGATCGGACCGAACTTAGTCGGCATGGGATCGCCGGCGCTGAATTTCAATTGCGGCTTTATCCCCTATCTGCCGACGCTGGGACCGGTAGCGATGATTTCCCAATCCGGCGCCAACCTGTTGGCGGCGTTAGGCACCTCGCAGAAGGATCACTACGGCATGAGCTTCTTCGTTGGGTTAGGCAATAAGGCCGACGTCGATTTCAGCGAATTTATCGCCTATGCCGGCAAGGACGACAACACGAAGTGCATCGCCGTCTATATGGAAGGGCTGGACAGCCCGGAGGCGTTTATTGAAGCCTGTCAGTCGGTGGCTAAGCCGGTCGTCGCGATCAAGGTCGGACGCAGTCCGATCGGCGTGAAAGCGGCATTTGCCCACACGGCCAGCGAAAATGTGAAGGACGATGCGTACTATGACGAGGTCTTCGCCCAAGCCGGAGCGCTGCGGGCGACGACATGGCAGGAGTTTCTCGATGTTTCGCTGGCGCTGGGAACCCAACCGGCGCTGCGCGGCGAAAACGTCGTGATGATTACCAACGGCGGCGGTTCCGGCCTTCTGAGCTGTGACCACTTTGACCGCTGCGGTCTGCCGCTGAAAGAATTAAAGGAAATCTCGCCGAGTCTGGCCGGGCGCATCCGCGCGTACATGCCGATGTTCGGCTCGCCGCTCAATCCGGTCGATATTTCCGGCACCGCTTCGCCGACGCAGTACAAAGGCGCCTTCATGCAGGCGATGCGCGATCCCGCAGTCGACGGAATTCTTGGCTCGATCTGTCCGACAGCGGTGACTAACGTCGATGCGGTCGTCGACGTTGTGATCGAAGTCCACGACCGTTACCGCCGCTTAGGTAAACCATTTATCATGGAATGCCAGGGCGGAGAGGAATGTCAGCGGGCGATCATGAAGCTGCGTGATCACGGTATCCCGGCGTATTCGACAGCGGAACAGGCGGTTAACGCGATGGTGGCGTTATATCGCTATGGTCAGATGCAGAAAAAATAAATGAAAAGGGTAAAGCGAAAAGTTTGAGATCCAGCGCTTCTTTTCTTGAAAGTTTTTAATAAATGATAAAGGATGAAAGAGCCGCGGCATTTCAGAATAAAAGCTGAAATGCCGCGGTTTTTCTGTGATTTGATCGCGCAAAGACAGAAAATCGGTTAAGCTAAAGACAGAAGACAGAAGACAGAAGACAGAAGACAGAAGACAGAAGACAGAAGACAGAAGACAGAAGACAGAAGACAGAAGACAGAGATAAGGATAAAAAGAGAGAACTGAGAAAAAGAGGATAAGCGATGGCGCTTATCGGAAAGGAAAAAATATGGCAGAAAGAAAAATTATTTTAAATCTGGCGGTGAGTTTGGATGGCTATATCTGTGATCCGGAAGGGGATTTCGCCTGGATCAGCGGTCAGGGAGACCGTCGGCTGGACACTGTTCCCCATTACGACATCGAAGCTTTTGCCAGCCAGATCGACGTGATTGTGATGGGACGCAAAGCCTATGAGGACTGCGGGCTGGACTTTGTCGCAGAGCCGCAAACCAAGCAATTCTGGGTCGCCTCCTCCAAGCCGCTGGCTTTAGAGCCGCCAGCCCGGTGGATCAGCGGGGATCTGGTCGCTTCGGTGCTGGCGCTGAAAGAGCAGCCGGGCAAGGATATCTGGCTGTTCGGCGGAGCTGGCATAGTGGATCCGTTTATTCGGGCCGACGCCATCGACGAATACATTGTCGGGATCATTCCGATTCTGCTGGGGCAGGGGCGGCGGTTATTTCATGAAGGCTTCGCGCCGATCATGCTGCATCTGGAACAGTTCTGGATTGACGACGGCGTCGTGGTGATGCGCTATCGCCGCCGCGGTGAGACTTTGGGGAAGTGACAAAATCCGCGAACTGTCGGAATGGGGATAGTAAAAGATGAGGCAGGCGATCGGAAGTCATGGTATAATAGGAACGGGTGATAACCATGAAAACAAAAACGAAATTGATGATTGCGGCCGGCGCCGCCGCAGGCGCGACTGCCAGCTATTACGGCGTCTGCGAACTGGCGTATAACCGGTTTATCCGCCGCGGTCCGAAGTTCTTTGCGATGGGTCCGCAGGAAGACGCGCTGACTGAAGAACAGCGGGCGGAACGCCGGCAGCGTCAGGAAGCGGTGCAGAGCTGGTTTGCGGCCAGCCAGGTGCTGGATCTGACGCTGACTTCTTTTGACGGGCTGCGGCTGCACGCAACTCAGATTCTCAACCATCCCGACAGCGACAAGTGGATCGTGATGGCGCATGGCTATGGCGCGGACAGTCTGGCGCTTTTGCCAAGAGCGAAAACGTTTGACGAAGCCGGCTTTAACGTGCTCCTGCCGGATCTGCGCGGGCATGGGTTAAGTGAGGGAGATTATGTCGGCATGGGCTGGAATGACCGGCGCGACCTGATCGCCTGGACGGACCGCATCGCAAGCGAGCATCCGGCAAGCCAGATCGTCTTGTTCGGCCTGTCTATGGGTGCGTCTGCGGTGATGATGGCCTGCGGCGAAGAAGATCTCAGCGATCAAGTCGTCTGTGCGATTGAGGACTGCGGCTATACCAGCGTGCCGGCGATTGCGGAAAAACAGGTGCGCAGTGCGTTTGGAATCGCGACTCAGCCGGTTCTGATCGGGCTGTCGACCTTGATCAAAATGCGCTGCGGCTACTCTGTTTGGGAAGCCAGCGCGGTGGAGCAGCTGCGGCAGTGCCGTGTTCCGATGTTGTTTATCCATGGCGAAGAGGACGATTTTGTCCCCTATGACATGGTGTTTGAGAATTATTACGCGTGCGCCAGCGAAAAAGAGCTGTACACCGTGCCGTCAGCCGGGCATTGCGAAGCCTGCCGCAGTCCGCATTATGACGAGCGGCTGTTCCGTTTCATCCGCCGTTTCCTGCATTAAGCAGGCAGGCGACCCTCAAATTTGAAAAAAAGTTTAAATCTGAAAAAAGCCTAACAGACCAGTTCTGAAAGGCTTTTTTGTCATTTTGAGGGAATCTGGTTAGACCAAATATATGTAAACGTTTACAAAAACTATGGAAATTCCTGGTCACTTCCGCTATAATAAGTCTATGAAAGTTGGCTGGAAAATACGCCTATAAGGAGGAACAATGAGCGAAAAATATGTTTATCTTTTCTCTGAAGGAAATGGTAAAATGCGCGAGCTGCTCGGCGGAAAAGGGGCAAATCTGGCAGAAATGACCAATTTGGGCATGCCGGTTCCGCAGGGCTTTACCGTTACGACGGAAGTCTGCACGCGTTACTATGAAGATGGAGAAAAAATTGCGCCGGAGATTACGGAGGAAATTAACCGCAATCTGAAAACGCTGGAAGAAATGACAGGCAAGAAGATGGGCGATAAGGAAAACCCGCTGCTGGTTTCCGTTCGTTCGGGTGCCCGCGCTTCCATGCCGGGCATGATGGATACGATCCTGAATTTGGGCATCAACGACGAAGTCGTCGAAACGATCGCGGCAAAGACGGAGAATCCGCGCTTTGCTTACGATAGTTACCGGCGTTTCATTCAGATGTTCTCGGACGTTGTCATGGGCTTGCCGAAAAGCAAGTTTGAAGTGATTATCGACGAACTCAAGGACCGTAAGGGCGTTAAGCTCGATACGGAACTGGATGCGGACGATATGAAGGAAATGACTGCGCGTTTCAAGGAATTCTACAAGGAAAACCTGAACGAGGACTTCCCGCAGGATCCGAAAGAACAGATGATCCGCGCCGTTGAAGCGGTATTCCGTTCCTGGAATAATCCGCGTGCGATTTACTACCGCAAAATGAACGATATCCCGGGTTCCTGGGGAACAGCCGTCAACGTCCAGATGATGGTGTTCGGCAACATGGGCAATACCTGCGGCACCGGCGTCGCGTTTACGCGTAACCCGGCGACCGGCGAAAATAAACTGTTCGGCGAATTCTTAATGAACGCGCAGGGCGAAGACGTCGTTGCGGGGATCCGTACACCGCAGACGATCGACGAATTAAAAGAAGTTATGCCGGATGCATACAACAGCTTCGTGGAGATCTGCGGCAAGCTGGAAAAGCATTACCGCGATATGCAGGACATGGAATTCACGATTGAAAACGGCAAGCTGTTCATGCTTCAGACCCGAAACGGCAAGCGTACCGCGGCCGCGGCGTTAAAGATTGCCTGCGATATGGTAGCGGAAGGCCTGATTACGAAAGACGAAGCGCTGATGATGGTCGAACCGAAGGCGTTGGACGCCTTGCTGCACCCGCAGTTTGATCCGGCTGAATTGAAACAGGCGCATCTGATTGCCAGCGGCCTGCCGGCTTCGCCGGGAGCGGCCTGTGGTCAGGTTGTCTTCAGTGCGGAAGACGCGATTACGGAAGCCAACAAGGGCAAAAAAGTCGTGCTGGTTCGTCTGGAAACCTCGCCGGAAGACATCGAAGGCATGAACGTCGCTCAGGGGATCCTGACTGTTCGTGGCGGCATGACCTCGCATGCGGCGGTTGTCGCGCGCGGCATGGGACGCTGCTGTGTCTCCGGCTGCGGTGAAATCGACATCCATGAAGAAGAAAAAACCTTTACTGTCGGCGGCCACACCTATAAAGAGGGCGACTGGATTTCGTTAGACGGTTCGACTGGCAACGTTTACGGCGAAGCCGTGAAAACAGTTCCGGCACAGATCTCCGGCGATTTCGAAACATTTATGAAATGGGCGGATGAACGCCGCGTGCTGCAGGTCAGAACGAACGCCGACACGCCGAAGGATGCGAAGCAGGCTGTCGCTTTCGGCGCTCAGGGCATTGGCTTAGTCAGAACAGAACACATGTTCTTTGATTCCAACCGCATTAAAGCAATGCGGGAAATGATTGTTTCCTCCACGGAAGAACAGCGCCGCGCCGCTTTGGCAAAACTGCTGCCGATGCAGCGTTCCGACTTTGAAGGCATCTATGAGGCGATGGAAGGCCGCCCGGTTACGATCCGTTATCTGGATCCGCCTTTACATGAATTCCTGCCGACTTCCTCGTATGACATCGCGACGCTGGCTCAGGACATGAACCTGAATATTGACGATCTCAAGAGCATCATTACTTCGCTCCATGAGTTCAACCCGATGATGGGTCACCGCGGCTGCCGTCTGGCGATCTCCTATCCGGAAATCGCAGAAATGCAGACGCGCGCAGTCATTGAAGCGGCGATTAACGTCAACCGCAAGCATCCGGATTATCACATTACGCCGGAAATCATGATTCCGCTGGTTGGCGACGTCAACGAGCTGAAATATGTCAAGAATATCGTTACCAAGGTTGCAGATGAAATCATCAGCGCTTCCGGTATTGAAATGAAATACATGGTCGGCACGATGATCGAAATTCCGCGGGCTGCTCTGTTAGCGGATGAGATCGCGGAGGAAGCGGAGTTCTTCAGCTTCGGCACCAACGATTTAACGCAGATGACATTCGGCTTCTCGCGAGATGACGCCGGCGGATTCCTGTCGCATTATTACGACAAGAAAATTTACGAGCAGGACCCATTTGCCCGTCTGGATCAGCATGGCGTCGGCAAGCTGGTCGCGATGGCGGCAGAGCTGGGCCGCAAGACCCGTCCGAACATCAAGCTGGGCATCTGTGGCGAACATGGCGGTGATCCAAGCTCGATCGAATTCTGTCACCGCGTTGGACTGAACTATGTTTCCTGCAGTCCGTACCGTGTTCCGATCGCTCGTTTGGCAGCAGCGCAGGCAGCGATTAAGAATGACAAGCACTAAAATTTAAAGAGGCTCAAAAGGCAGGCTGATTTACGGCCTGCTTTTTTCTCGTTCGAAGATTAAAAACGGGATGTTCAAAAAATTCAGTCCTTTGAAAAAAAGAAAAAAGACAAGGCAGGGAGTTCGCTTTCTCTTTAGAAAACGTTTATAATAAAAGCAAGGAAAGATAGGTGATTGAAGTATGAAAAGTATTTGCGTGATCAGCGGCGGCGGCAGCGGCATGGGTTTGGAAGCAGCGAAGATTTTAGGCCGGAAACATAAAATCATTCTGATGGGAAGAACGGTGGCCAAACTGGAAAATGCCGTTAAACAGCTGCGTGATGTGGGAATCGAGGCCGAGGCTTACCCGGCCGATGCCAGTCATCGCGAATCGGTCAGGCAATTAGCGGCGTATGCGGCGCAGCAGGGTGAGGTCAAAGTGCTGATCCATGCCGCAGGCGTTTCTCCGCACATGACAGATGCGCAGAAAATCTTCGAGATCAACGCGATCGGAACGATGAACATGGATGAGGAATTCGTGAAAATCATGCCGGAAGGCAGCTGCATCCTCAATGTTTCCAGCATGTCGGCGTACATGCTTCCGGCGGATAAGGAGCCAAAACAGATATATAAACTGAGTCTGAGTGATGCGGAGGCCTTCCGTCTGGCAGTGAATCAGATGCTCAGCCAAGTTCCGCGAGAGCAGCAGACCGGGACAGCCTATACCCTTTCCAAAAACTTTGTTCTCTGGTATACTGCGTGGATGGCTGTGAAGTTTGGCAAGCAGGGAATTCGGATCGTCTCAATTTCGCCGGGTACCTTTAAGACACCGATGGGTGAAATTGAAGGCAAGGAAGCCGCTTCCTTCGCAGAGCGCGGTGCTTTAGGCCGGATGGGCGAACCGGAAGAAATCGCGAAGATGATGGCGTTTATGGTCAGTGATGAATGTTCCTACCTGACCGGCGTCGATATTCTGTATGACGGCGGTTCTGTTGCCGCGCTGCAGGCGATGAGGGAAGATCGAGCTCAGTAACAACAGAAAAAGAGAATTACAGCGTGAAGCTGGAGCCAGCGTTTTGAAAAAGACGTTTCGTGCTTCAGCTTTTCAGAACGAAAAGAGGAGAAGAACATGAAAACAAAATTTGCGATTTTAGGGGCTGGCAAGCTGGGCAGCATTGTGGCGCGGGCCTGGAAGTCCGGCAAGATGCCGGAATATGAGCTGGTCGGCATTCTCAGCCGGACGGCGGACTCCGCTCAAGCCCTGGCGGAGGAGGTCAGCGTGGCCTGGACAACTCAACTGGAAGAGCTGCTGAGGTGGAAACCGCAGATCGTCGCGGAAGCGGCTTCCGTCGAGGCGGTAAAGGCCAATGCGGTCGCGGTTTTACAAGGCGGAGCGGATTTCGTCACGCTGGCGATCGGGGCGTTTGCGGACGCTGATTTTTATGAAGAAGTGCAGGCGGTGGCGCGCGCAGCCGGCCGCAAGGTTTACATCGCTTCCGGCGCGATCGGAGGCTTTGATTTAATGCGCACGGCGGCTGTGATGAGTCCGATCGAAGCGTCCATCACTTCCGAGACCGGACCACAGTATCTGCGTACAACGCCGGTCTATCGTGAAGAAATGGCGGCCAGCGAAACGACGCTGACCGCTTTTGAAGGCACTGCTAAGGAAGCGATCGCTTTGCTTCCCCGCCGGGTGAACGTCGCCGTTGCCACGTCGCTGGCCACCAACGGGCCGGAGCATACCGGTGTGAAGATCGAAAGTACGCCGGGCTTTATCGGTGATACCCATACGATCCGGGTGGAAGGTGAGGAAATCAAGGCGGAAATTGCGATCTATTCCCGCACCAGCGCGATCGCCGGATACAGCGTTGTGGCTTTGCTCAACAACATCGCTTCCCCGATTCAGTTCCAGTAGTTTTTCCTTCCCGGCAGGTATAAATCGGAAAAAAACGCCGAGAATACTGGCAGGAGGAATTAATGATGAAAAAAACAATTCTGCGGTACGCTGCGGTCTGCTTGGGATTTACTTTGATTTTGGGCGGCTGCAGCAGAAACAACAATTCAGCCACACCCACGCCGTCGATGACCCCTTCGACCTCGCCGGAAAGCTCGATGACACCGACGGAAACGGTGGAACCGATTGCCAGTATTCAGGATGTTCTGGATCACTTCCAGAATAACAATTACACCTTCAACCAGGTGACACCGATTGAAAACACGGATTTCAACGCACTGGAAGGCACCTCATTTCAATACAACGATCAGGTCTATTACCTTTATCGTTTTGATCCAGCCAACGAGGAAAGTCAGAAAATGCTGAACTATGCGAGTCAGAACGGCCGGATGAAGGTCAACGCTAACGGTCAGGAAACCGAATACTACGCGTATGTCAACGGCAATACAGCTTTGATCTACGACAGTAAGGAAATGATCGAAGACCTGAAGGAAATCTATTCGCAATACCGCAATTCCACAACGCAGGGTCAATAAGACTCTGCCTTTTCTTTCCCGTGATATAATGAAAGCAGAAAGCAGAAGGCAGGGATGACGATGCGCAGAAAAGGAAGCTTTATCGTCGCATTGCTTGCGATGATGGTGATGCTGAGCGCTTGCGGCTGGCTGGATCAGCTGTGGATTCTGGCCAAGACGAGCCGGGCGCTGACGACGATGGAATCCGTGACCGCAGACATCACGATTGAGGCTGAAGGCAAGGCTGGCAACCGCTATCTATGGCTGCCCTATCATGTTGCCGGACAGGGTGTGCTGCAGGGACGGATGGAAGAACCCGCAGTCAATCTGGATTTGCGCTGGCAGGGCGGCAGCGGCGTGCTTCAGATTCCGCTGCATGTTCAAGCTCAATGGTGCTGGCAAGAGGACCGCTGGCAAAAATATGATCTGAATCAGAAACAATGGGTTGATCAGCCGGGGGCCGAACCAGCCTTGCCGGATTGGAAAGCCATTCTGGCTGTTTTGAAAGCCGGCCGCTGGTCGATGCAGGAAACGATCGGGAACGTCCGCTGTGCCGAGGTCAGTCTGACGCTGGATGCAGTTACGGCCGCAGCTTATTTCAAAGAATGGGGTCTGGAAGATCCGATTGCCGCGATGATCGAAAGTCAAAAAACGCTGACTGTTCGGTTCGCGGTAAAGGAGGAAACCGGGGAACCCGTCCGCTTAACGCTGGACAGCGGCGGAACGGAGGAGCTTTCCGGCGATTTGTCGATGACGCTGGATCAGCTGCATATCCAGGTTGATTTTTCACAGATCGACCAAACGACCTGGGTGCAGCCTTAAACCCGGTCATCGTTCTGAATTTCTGGAAAAAATTCATTTCCATTGACAAGGCAGGAAAACCGGTGTATAAAAGAGGTACATACAAAGACCAGGACATGATCGTTTCAGAACTTGGATCAGAGAGGTTTCCGGAAGGTGCGAGGAAGCTGAAAAGGGAAACGGTTACCGCCTGCGAGTATCGCTTTTGAAAAAGCGACGATTCTCATCGTTATTGAGCTTGAGTGCCTGTTTCATGGAAGAAACAGGAAATAAGGTGGTACCGCGTTGAACAACGTCCTTAATCAAGGGCGTTTTTTTGTGGTCTTAGAAAAACAGGAGGAAGGAACTATGATCAACATCAAAGAAGACGAGCATCTGCATGTGCTCAACCACAGCTGTGCGCATTTGTTGGCGCAGGCTGTCAAACATCTGTATCCGCACGCAAAATTCTGGGTTGGACCGGTCATTACCGACGGTTTCTACTACGACATCGACTTGGGTGATGATGTGCTGCATGAGGAAGATTTGGCGAAGATTGAAAAAGAAATGAAGAAGATCGCCAAGGATGGCAAGCGTATTGTCCGGCATGAAATCTCGAAAGCGGAAGCGCTGGAGATGTTCAAGGACGATCCGTACAAGCTCGATCTGATCGGGCACATGGACGAAGACGATACGGTGATCAGCTGCTACTCCCAGGGGGATTTCACCGATCTGTGCCGCGGCCCACACGTTGAGAGCGTCAAGGAGCTGAAGCATTTCAAGCTGCTGAAAGTCAGCGGCGCGTACTGGAAGGGCGATGCCAACAACAAGATGTTGCAGCGGGTTTACGGCATCTGCTTCGATACCGACGAGGAAGTCCAGAACTATCTGAATTTCCTGGAAGAAGCGAAGAAGCGCGATCATAAGAAATTAGGCCGTGAGCTGGATCTGTTTATGATGAGCGAGTATGGCCCGGGGTTCCCGTTCTTTTTACCGAACGGCATGATCCTGCGCAACGTTTTGGAAAACTACTGGTATGAAGAACACACCAAGGAAGGCTATCAGTTCATCAAGACGCCGATCATGCTTTCCAAGGAATTGTGGGAGCTGAGCGGACACTGGGCAAATTACAAGGAAAACATGTATACGACGATGATCGACGACCGTGAGTTTGCGATCAAGCCGATGAACTGTCCGGGCGGAATGCTTGTGTATAAAAATGGTCTGCATTCCTATAAGGATCTGCCGTTGCGCGTCGGCGAGCTGGGACAGGTCCACCGTCACGAAGCCAGCGGTGCCTTGAACGGATTGTTCCGCGTCAGAACGTTCACTCAGGACGATGCGCATATCTTCATGCGCGAGGATCAGATCGAGAGCGAAGTCGTCCGTCTGATCAATTTCATCGACCGTGTGTATTCGGTGTTTGGCTTAAGCTATGAAATCGAGCTGTCGACACGGCCGGAAAAGAAATATATCGGATCGATTGAAATCTGGGATAAAGCGGAGGCGGCGCTGGAAGCGGCGTGTCATGCAGCGGGCAAGGCCTGCAAGATCAATCCGGGCGACGGCGCGTTCTACGGACCGAAGCTGGACTTCCATTTAACGGACAGTCTGGGACGGGTCTGGCAGTGCGGCACGATCCAGCTGGATATGAATCTGCCGGAACGCTTCGATCTGACATATGTCGACGCGGACGGTTCCAAGAAACGTCCGATCATGCTGCACCGCGTCATCTTCGGCTCGATCGAGCGCTTTATCGGCATTCTGATCGAACATTACGCCGGTGCTTTCCCGATGTGGCTGGCGCCGCAGCAGGTCGTCATCGTTCCGGTGCATCATGAACGGCATCTGGACTATGCGAAAGAATTGGAAGCGATGTTGTTGGCCAAAGGCGTGCGCGTGAAGGTCGACGGCCGCAACGAAAAGCTGGGCTACCGTGTTCGTGAAGCGCAGACGCATAAGATTCCGATGCAGATTGTCGTCGGCGACGGCGAGGTTGAAAACAACACGGCGACGGTTCGCCGGTACGGCAAGAAAGACTCTGTGACGCTTGGCAAAGAGGAATTGCTGGAAAGTATCCTCAACGAAATTGAAACGAAGGCGCGCGTATGAAGAAATGGCTTTGTTTCCTCAGCGTTCTTGCGCTGACGGCGGGGTGCGCCGCCAATCCTAAAACACCCGAAGCAACTCCGGAAACATCGCCGGAGCCGACTGCGGAAACCACGCCGGTTTCCTTGTCGATCCTGGGTCCGACCGGAGCTCCGGCGCTGGCCTTGATTGCGCCGATGAAGGCAGGACAGGATGTGACGCTTGTCGACGGTACGGATGTACTGCAGGCCGCGTTCGTCAATCCGAATCCGGAATATGACGTGATCGTCGCGCCGAGCAATCTGGGTGCGAAGCTGGCCGCCAATGGCAAGACAACCTACCGGATGGAAAGCGTCTTAACCTGGGGAAATCTGTATCTGGTCGCGGCGGATGAAGCGGCCTTGGAAAACACAGGTGTCTTTGCGGCCTTCGGCGAAGGTGCGGTACCGGGCAAGGTGCTGGAAACAGTTTTACAGGCTAACCCGGTTACGCCGGAAATCACCTGGTATGCCAGTGTGGCGGAAGTCCAGGGCGCTATGCTGGCGGGGAAAGCCGACGTGGCACTGATGGCGGAGCCGGCGGCGACGGCGACAATCGCCAAAGCGAAGGAGAATGGTCAGGTGCTGAAGATCGTCATGGATCTGCAGGAACAATGGAAGACGGCTACCGGAACCCAGGGCTATCCGCAGGCGGCGCTGTTTGTCCGTCAGGATCTGCCAGAAGAAAAGAAAGCAGCCGTTGAAACCATGCTGCAGTCGATGCGCGATTATCTGGCGCAGGCGGAACAGGATTCGTCGATCGTTGAAGCGGATATTGAAACACTGGGTGCTCAGACGCTGGGCGTGCCTGGCGGCGCTGTGATCGCTAAGACATGGACGCGGATGAATCTCAACATCGTTAACGCACGGGAAGTTCAGAGCGAACTGGAATCCTTCCTCACGCTGTTTGAGATTACGGAACTCGCGGGCATATTGGCAGAATAAAACAAAAGATTCACTGAGAGAAGGTCAAGCCGGCCTTCTTTTTTTATGGATTGTAAAAATTTCGTTATGAAAAGAAATAATTTTCAGAATGTGTTGAAAACGAATGAAAACAAGCGATATAATAGAAATCAGAGAAAGGGTGGTACACCAATGACGATGGACTTAAACGAACGGATTTTTTATTACTTTAACGAACTGACAAAGATCCCGCACGGCTCCCGCAACGAAAAACAGCTGAGCGACTGGCTCGTTCAATTTGCGAAGGATCACGGCCTGCGCTGGATTCAGGATGAGATGAACAACGTCATCATTTATAAAGCCGGCACCGCTGGCCTGGAAAAGGCGGGCGCGGTGATTCTGCAGGCGCATATGGACATGGTCTGCGAGAAGGAAGCAGACGTGGATTTTGACTTTGAAACGCAGGCGTTGAATACTTATGTGGAAGACGGCTGGCTGAAAGCCCGCGGCACGACGCTGGGGGCGGACGACGGCGTGGGCGTCGCGATGATGCTGGCGCTACTGGAAGCAAACCAGAAACCGCATCCGCCGCTGGAATGCGTGTTCACAGTGATGGAAGAGATCGGCTTGAATGGCGCGCAAGGGTTAAAGAAAGACTATTTTACGGCGAAACGGATGATCAACATGGACTGTGGCGGCGAAGATAAAACCGTGGTCTCCACCGCGGGCGGGTTAGTCTGTACGATGACGATGGTGCGGCCGCAGGAAAGTTTTGAAGGCAGCGGCTGGAAATTGACGGTTTCCGGACTGAAAGGCGGACATTCCGGTTCGAATATCGATAAAGAGCTGGGCAATGCGAACAAAATCGCGGTCCGCTGTCTGCGGGAGCTGGTCAAAAACGAGCTGGAGGTCTGGATCGCGGATTGGGACGGCGGCAATAAGGACAACGCAATTCCGCGCGATTGCTGGATTCGTTTCGCCAGCCAGGATTCGCGCAAGGTCCGGAAGTGCGTCGAGCAGGTAGCGGAACAGGTAAAGGCGGAGCTGAAGGCCAGCGATCCGGACGTTGCCATTTCATTGGAAGCTGATTCTTCGATCAGCGCGGTTTACTCTGCGCAGGATTCCAAAGCGTTCATCAATTTCATCACCGTCCTGCCAAGCGGCCTGCGTGCCAAAAGCATGGCGATTCCGGGCCTGACCTGGGCTTCGGAAAACCTGGCTTCGATCAAGCGGCGCGGATCCAGTCTGATCGTCACGATCTCGATGCGTTCAGCGCAAAAGAGCTGGATTGAAAAAATGAGCGACGAACTGACGATCCTGGCGGGATTGTATGGCTGGACCTGCAGCTTTGCTAACGGTTATCCGGCATGGGATTATTGTGAAAAGAGCGCGATGCGGCAGAAGCTGGCGGCCCTGGTTCAACAGAAAACCGGGAAGGAATTAAAAACGGAAGCCGGCCATGGCGGTACGGAATGTGGTGTGTTCTGTGAAATGATTCCGGGGATTGATATCGTGACGATCGTACCGGAAGCCAGCGGCGCGCATACACCGCAGGAAAAGCTGAATCTGGCGTCATTTAAACGGACATACGACCTGCTTTGCGAGCTGTTGGCGAGCTTGGAAGATTAACGCTGCATTCTGATTAGTTTTTGCTTGGCAGGGGGGGACGCGTATGGATCTGGATCTGATTTATGATTATTTTGACGAGGAACATCGCTTAACCGCGACGCCGGCCCGCAGCATCGAACTGTTGACGACGAGAATGCAGATTGCGAAAGTGCTGAAACCGGGTATGCGGATTCTGGATGTGGGAGCTGGAAGCGGAGCCTACAGTCTGGCTTATGCCCAGGAGGGCTATGCGGTCACCGCGGTGGAACCCGTGAAAAAGCACTGTGCACTCATGAAGGCGAAACGCCGGCCGGCCATGGATCTGACGATCCTGGAAGGCAACGCCCTCGATCTGACGATGCTGGAAGCCGCTTCGTTCGACGTCGTCCTGTGTTTGGGACCGCTCTATCATCTTGAGCATGAAGCGCAGCGGACACGCTGTCTTGAACAGGTGCTGCGCATGCTGAAACCCGGCGGATCCGCATTCTTCGCTTTTATCAATAACGATATGGTGTTCATAACGGAAGCGATGGTCTACAATCCGGATTTTCTGGACAACGGCCGGTATGACCGCAGCACGTTTAAGGTGGCGGATATCCCGTTTGTTTTTCTGACGCTGGATCAGGTTCGCTGCTGGCTGGATACGCTCGGCTGGAAACCGGCTCAGGTTTTCGCCGCGGACGGCATGGCCGAGCTGCTGGCGGACAAAGTGAACGCACTGAGCGCCGAACAGTTTCAGCAATGGCTTGCGTTTCACTGGGCGATGTGCGAGAAGCCGGCGATGCTGGGCGCGAGCAATCATGTTGTTTTCAGGCTGGATAAAGTGTGATGAATATCGCAAAAGGGCGGAGCTGACCGCCTTTTTTGTGCATTGATCCGCAAGGTCGGGAAAGGGCGAAAAATGGGAAATAAAGATAGCGTTTTCATTCGGACTGATGATATAATAAATCCATGAGAAAACAGCGAACCGGTTTGAAAAAAGAACAGTTCCTTACGATCGTGATCCTGATGATCCTCTGGCAGCTGCTGGCGCTGAGCGTCAATAACGACATTTTGATCCCGATGCCTATGGATGTGGCGCGGCGGATGCTTGCGGATGTATCGCAGCCGGCCTTCTACGCACAGACGCTGAGTACTCTGGGGCGGATGCTCAAGGGCTTTGGAATTTCACTGATCCTCGCGTTGGTCTGCGGGTTTGCGGCAGCGACGCAGCCGGTGATCCGGCGCTTGATCGAACCGCTTGAGGTGATCGTCAAAACGATTCCCAATTTGTCCTACATTATGATTTTCCTGATCTGGCTGGGCAGCGAAGGCAGCGTCATGGTCACCAGCTTCTGCGTGCTGTTCCCGGTCTTTTATACAGCGGTTTTGTTGAGTCAGGATCTATTGGACAGCGAGCTGCAGGATGTGCTGCGCTGCTACCCGGAAAGATCGGTGTCTGTTTTTTGGAAAGTACGTCTTCCGCAGGCTTTGCCGCATCTGTTGGCGGCGATGAAAACCGGCTTCGGCTTAGGCTTGCGGGTCTGCGTCATGGCGGAGGTGCTGACGCAGGTGAGAGTTGGAATCGGCCGGCAGATGTCGTATGCGGCGCGGATCGCGCTGGATATGACGGGTCTGTTCGCCTGGACGCTGTGGATTATTCTGATCAGCGCGGCGGCGGACGGCTTGTTCAGCTGGCTGCAGAAAAAGGTTGAATCATCCCTGTGATGTTTTCAATATAGAAACCCAAATAACACGTGGAGGTGAAAGGATGGGGAAACTCAACGAACAGTCGGTGCAGGTCATTGATCGGATCGTCGATCGGCATCGCGGCCGGCCGGGACCGGTGAAGCTGATGCTGCACGACGTCCAGAAAGAGCTGGGCTATATTCCGTTTGAAGCAATGGAGAAAATTGCCGCAGCGTCAGGCGTTTCAGCCGCCGAGGTGTATGGCGTCGTCACGTTCTATACGCAGTTTACGACCGAACCGAAGGGCAAGCATGTCATCAATGTGTGCATGGGCACAGCCTGTTATGTCAAAGGATCGGCGGATTTACTGCAGCGGATTTGCGATCTGACCGGTACGAAGGTCAATCAGACAAGCGCCGACGGTCTGTTTTCGCTCGATGCAACGCGCTGCCTGGGGGCATGCGGATTAGCGCCGGTAGCGATTCTGGACGATCAGGTATATGGCAACGCGACCAGCTCCACCGCGCTGGAGGACCGGATCAAAGCGATCATTAAAACCGAGTCCGGCGTTCAGTAAAAGAAGAAAGAGGAGAAGCACATGAAATCATGGAATGAACTTCGCGAACTCCGGGCGAGCGCGGCGAAGGAAATCGCATTGCGCAATCCGGGAGCTTCGGCCGCTGCGGGGCCGGAACGGCTGCATGTTTTAGTCTGTGCCGGCACCGGCTGCACATCGTCATCTTCGGCGTTGATCATGGAGCAGATGCAGCAGCAGTTAACCGCCCGCGGTCTGGATCAGGAAGTCCGCGTCATCAAGACCGGCTGTTTCGGTCTGTGCCAGAAAGGTCCGATCGTTGCGGTCTATCCCGATAAAATTTTCTACTGTCATGTCAAACCGGACGATGTCGGCGAGATCATCGAACAGCACTTCATCGGCGGGCAGCCGGTAAAACGGCTGGAGATGAACGACATTGACGAAATCACGCAGGAAAAGATCTTTGATATCGACAAGATCCGCTTCT
The DNA here is from genome assembly GCF_015552275.1 of Holdemania sp. 1001302B_160321_E10. Lineage (NCBI taxonomy): Bacteria > Bacillati > Bacillota > Erysipelotrichia > Erysipelotrichales > Erysipelotrichaceae > Holdemania > Holdemania sp. 1001302B_160321_E10. The sequence goes on from NZ_JADNEM010000013.1 coordinate 39,459, forward strand.
ATGCCAAGCAGCAGCGGATCGCGTTGAAAAACTGCGGTCAGCTCGATCCGGAGAATATCCGCGAATATATCGCCCGCGACGGCTATGAAGCGCTGGCGAAAGCGCTGCATGAAATGCAGCCGCAGGAAGTAATCGACGAAATTAAGAAATCCGGCCTGCGCGGCCGCGGCGGCGGGGGCTTCCCGACCGGTGTGAAATGGCAGTTTGCGGCAGATCAGCCGGCGGGCGACAAGTATGTTATCTGCAACGCCGACGAAGGCGATCCGGGCGCGTTTATGGATCGTTCGATTTTGGAAGGCGATCCGCATGCCGTCTTGGAAGCAATGGCGATCGCGGGCTATGCGATCGGCGCCCAGCAGGGTTATGTGTATATCCGCGCGGAATACCCGATCGCGGTGAAACGCTTGCAGATTGCGATCGAACAGGCGAAGGAACTCGGTCTGTTCGGTGAGCATATTTTAGGTACGGACTTCAGCTTTGATATCGAGATCCGCCTGGGCGCGGGCGCGTTTGTCTGCGGTGAGGAAACCGCGCTGATCCAGTCGATCGAAGGCAAGCGCGGCATGCCGGTGCCGAAGCCGCCGTTCCCGGCGGTCAGCGGCGTCTGGGGCAAGCCGACGATTATCAACAACGTCGAAACCTATGCCAATGTGGCGCAGATCATCCTGAAGGGCTCCGGCTGGTTCAATGCGATCGGCACGGAGAAATCCAAGGGTACCAAGGTCTTTGCGTTAGGCGGTAAAATCGTCAACACCGGACTGGTTGAGATTCCGATGGGCACGACGCTGCGCGAGGTGATTTATGAAATCGGCGGCGGCTGCCCGAACGGCAAGAAGTTCAAAGCGGTGCAGACCGGCGGCCCAAGCGGCGGCTGTTTGACCGTCGAGGATTTGGATACGCCGATTGACTTTGACAATCTGATCGCTTTGGGCTCGATGATGGGGTCCGGCGGAATGATCGTTTTGGATGAGGACAACTGCATGGTCGACGTCGCGCGCTTCTACATGGAGTTTATTGTTGACGAATCGTGCGGCAAATGTACGCCGTGCCGCGTCGGCACCAAGCGCATGCTGGAACTGCTGACGGATATCTGCGAAGGCCGTGGAACGATGGAAACGCTGGACGAGCTGGAAACGCTGGGCAAGATGATCAAAGATACCGCATTATGCGGTTTAGGTCAGACCGCTGCCAATCCGGTGCTGTCGACGCTGCGCTTATTCCGCGACGAATATGAAGCGCACGTCAAAGAAAAACGCTGCCCGGCCGGTGTCTGCAAGAAGCTGCTGCATTACTCGATCGATCCGGAGAAGTGCCGCAAATGTTCGATGTGTGCCCGCAACTGTCCGGTCGGCGCGATCAGCGGCGTTCCGGGCCAGAAACCATATGTGATCGACCACGACAAGTGCATCAAGTGCGGCGCTTGTATGGAGACCTGCCGCTTCGGTGCGGTCAAGCGCGATTAAGGAGGGCCGCGGAAACATGACGAAAATTAATTTAAAGATCAATAATATTCCGGTTCAGGCCGAGCCGGGTTCCACCATTCTGGAAGCGGCGCGGGCTGCAGGCATCCAGATCCCAACGCTCTGTTATTTAAAAGACGTCAACAAGACGGGCGCCTGCCGTGTCTGCACGGTTGAGATCAAAGGCGCGAAAAGCCTGGGCGCCGCGTGTGTATATCCGGTCAGCGAGGGAATGGAGGTCTTCACCAATTCTCAACGCGCTTTGGAAGCGCGTAAGCACACCGTCGAGCTGATTCTGTCCAACCATTGCGGAGATTGCCTTTCCTGCATCCGCAACCAGAACTGCGAGCTGCAGAAGCTGGCGCAGCAGCTGGGGATCCGCAAGGTGCGTTATGAAGGGGAGAAAACACCGCCGACGTTTGACGAGGTTGCGCCGGGGATCGTCCGCGACACGTCCAAGTGTGTGCTGTGCGGACGCTGCATTGAAACCTGCAAGAAGGTTCAGGGCCTGGGCATTCTGAGCTTTATCAACCGCGGCTTCAACACCAAGGTCGCACCGGTCTTTGATAAGAGCTTCAACGACGTCAACTGCATGCAGTGCGGCCAATGCGTCAACGCCTGCCCGGTCGGCGCTTTGTTTGAAAAAGAAGACATTCACCGTGTTATCGAAGCGCTGAACGATCCGGATCAGCATGTCATCGTCCAGACGGCCCCGGCGGTACGCGCGGCGTTAGGCGAGGAGTTCGGCCTGCCGATCGGCACGCGCGTTACCGGCAGGATGGCCGCAGCGCTGCGGCGGATCGGGTTTGACCGCGTCTATGATACCAACTATGCCGCGGATCTGACGATCATGGAAGAAGGCCATGAGTTCATTGAGCGCGTCCAGCATCAGGGCGTGCTGCCGATGATCACGAGCTGTTCGCCAGGCTGGATCCGATATTGTGAATTTGAATATCCGGATCTGCTGGAGCATTTGAGTTCCTGCAAGTCGCCGCACATGATGTTCGGCGCGATCCTGAAATCTTATTACGCACAGACGCATAATCTGGATCCGCGCAAGATCACGGTCGTTTCCATCATGCCGTGCACCGCGAAGAAGGCGGAGGTTGTCCGTCCGGAAATGCGCAAGGATGGCGTGGCGGATGTGGACGTTGTCCTGACGACGAGAGAATTAGGGCGGTTGATCAAGATGTATGGAATCAACTTTGAGAATCTGCCGGATGAAGATTTTGATCAGGATATGTTCGGACAATATTCCGGAGCCGGCGTGATCTTCGGCGCCAGCGGCGGGGTCATGGAAGCGGCGCTAAGAACCGTCAAAGAAACGCTGGAAAACAAACCGCTCGATAGTCTGGACTTCACGGTTGTCCGGGGCATGGAAGGCGTGAAGACGGCAGAGCTGGAGGTCGCAGGAATGCAGGTCAAAGTTGCGGTCGCTTCCAGTATGAGCTGCGCTAAACCACTTTTGGATGAAATCCGCGCCGGCACCTCGCCGTATCATTTCATCGAGATCATGGGCTGTCCGGGCGGCTGCATCAACGGTGGCGGTCAGCCGATTATCAACGCTTCGATCCGCAACGGCTTCCGGCCGATTGACTGGAAGAAGGAACGGGCAAAGGCGTTATATGATGAGGATGCGCTGCAGAGCGTGCGTAAATCGCATGAGAATCCGCAGATCATCGCGCTGTATGATCAATTCCTGAAAGAACCGGGAAGTCCGCTGGCACATGAGCTGCTTCATACGACCTATTCTAAAAAAGAACGTTTCAAATAAGACAGTTGTTAAAAGATAAAGCAAAGAGGGAAGGACTTCATGTTTTTCCTTCTTTCGCTTTTTGCGGAGGGAGTGCGGGACATTGAAAAAGATTTTAAAAGGTATCGGTGTGATGATCGCCGGGCTGATCGCTTTGATCGTTAGCTATGGGATTTTTATGCAGGTCAATTATTACCGGATCGCGGATTATCAAAGCTTGGAAACGGTGAACAATCCGCCGGCGCGGCTTGATGTTGATCAGGAGTATACGCTGATGACGTACAATCTTGGCTTTGGAGCGTATTCGGACGACTATTCTTTCTTCATGGATACCGGAAAGATGAAAGACGGGAAAGCGACGCGGGGAAAGCATGGCCGGGCTTTAAGCAAGGAAGCAGTGATTGCCAATACGCAGGGCAGTCTCGCCCTGATCCAACAATCATCGCCGGATTTTATATTCCTGCAGGAAGTCGATGTGAAGTCGTCGCGGAGTTATGGCGTCGATCAGGCGGCAATCCTTCGCTCTGCATTTTCGGGGTATGGCAGCGTCTTTGCCTTGAACTTCCATAGTCCGTATTTAATCGTCCCGCCGCAGGAACCGCATGGTTCGGTGCAGTCCGGATTGTTGACGCTGTCGAATTGGCATGTGGATGAAAATGTGCGGCGGCAGTTTCCTGTCGACGGCTCTTTTATTACAAAGTTTACCGACTTGGACCGGTGTTTTCTGATCAGCCGGTTAGGATTAGATAACGGAAAAGAGCTGGTGCTGATTAATGTTCATCTGTCAGCCTACGATCAGGGAGGAACGATCCGCGCGCAGCAGCTGGCCTTGCTTAACCAAGTGCTGATTCAGGAGCGCGAACAGGGAAATTATGTGATCGCGGGCGGTGATTTTAATCATGACATCGCCGGTACGTTGGATTTCTTTCCTTCCCAGCAGCAGGTTCCGGATTGGATTTTTGCGATGAACACCGCGGATCTGGCAGAAGGGTATCACTTTGTTCGGGCAGATAACGCCGATGAAACCGCGACCTGTCGCGGCGCGGATATTCCGTTTGAGGCGGGGGTCACGTACCAGGCAATTGTCGACGGATTCTTGGTTTCGGATAATCTTACGGCGACAGCGGAGAATATCCAGAATGACTATCGGTATTCCGATCATAATCCGGTCGTATTGGAATTCAGAATGAATTAGTTGAAGGTTAGAGCGTGATAGAGGGGGCTCCGGCATAATGGCCGGGGTCTTTTTTTATGAATTTGTTAGGAATTGCTTCGTTATAATTATGTGGCTGAATAACCATACAGGACATGAATTTGGTTGTTGATTACATTTAAGCCCCTTTTTATGGCAAAAAAATCACACATTTTTTGACAAACAAAATTCAATGCCAAAAACTGGTAGAATCGTTTATTTTTAATACATGTCCCATTATAAATGGCTTATTTCCTTGTGTCAATAATAGTGTACATTATCTGACGGTTAGCGACTGTTAGAGATTTCGCAGGGGGCGAAGGAAGCAGTTCTTTTTTTATGAACTGATTCCCATCGAGAGAGGGGGAGCAGCATGACCAAAGGTGAAAGCATCGAGCTTAGAACAAGGATATCGGTATCATTATCAATTAAAAAATGGGTCGGCAAGGGGATTAAGCGTCTCAACGATATCCTGGCGGGGATTGCCGGATGTCTGCTTCTGATTCCGCTTTACTTCTATGTCCGCCATAAAAATCATCAGGAAGGCGACTATGATCCGGTGTTCTTTAAACAGACACGGATTGGCAAGGATGGCAAGCCGTTTGAAATGATCAAATTTCGATCGATGATTCCGAATGCAGAAGCCATCCTTGAACAGTTGATGAAGACGGATCCCAAGATCCGGGAAGAATATACAATACATAAAAAATTAAGACAGGATCCGCGCATCACCACGGCGGGTGAATTTCTTAGAAAGACGTCGCTCGATGAATTTCCGCAGTTAATCAACGTTCTGAAGGGCGAAATGACACTGATCGGTCCGCGTCCTTATCTGCCGCGGGAGAAAGAAGATATGGGCGAATATTATAATCAGATTATTCAGGTCAAACCCGGCTTAGGCGGGTTGTGGCAAGTCCGGGGACGAAGTGATCTCAGCTTCCACGACCGCTGCGAACTGGATAAAGAATATGTCGAAAACTGGAATTTGCTGTGGGATTTCAAGATTCTGTTGAAAACGTTGCAGATTGTCCTTTTAAGAAAGGGGGCAATGTGATGCGCTGGTATTTTGTTGAAGTTGAAAAGCATCATGAGGAAGATGTCCTGGAATTAATGAAAAGCTCACCTTTCGAAGCTTTCCTACCCAAGAAACAACGTTATTTCAAAAAGCAGGTATTGGTGACCTGGGTAGAGCGCCTGTTATTTCCAGGAACGATCATGATTACCAGTGATTTTCCTCAAGCTGAATTTACAAAACAGTTCAACGAATGGCTTTCTCAGCATTCCGATATATCTCAGTGGATTCATTTAGAAGAAAAAGAGTATTTCTCCCTCCAGGAAGATGAACGGCTTTTCCTGAATTCATTAATGAATGAACAGCATGTAATTCCGATTTCAAACGGCTTCTTAAATGAGAAGCAATTAATTGTCGAATCCGGACCTTTGCAAGGATTGGAATCGCGGATAAAGAAGATTGACCGGCATCAGCGAACCGCGCAGGTTCAGTTTCAGATCTGCGGCCAGTTGATGTTGCTTTACTTGGGATTGATTGTTAAACAAAATGATTGAATTTGATTTGGATAGTTGCATGGGCACTTCCAATTCAGTTTCATGGTTATTTTTTACAAACTCATCGGAAGCTTGAGGTGGCGAAGCCTACCTTTTTTTATTAATCGACAAGGATGTGACAAAATTGAAGAAAAAACAGAAAAGAAACAAAACAAAGATTTTGTTGATTGTGGCGGGTACGTTAATAGGTTTAATCGCTGTGATTGGCATCAGCGGAAATTTGTATGTAGATTCTTTATTAAATAAGACTAACCGTTCAAAGAAACTGACCGATGAACAAGCAATGGTGAATCAGGAAGTTAAAGATCAAGTGCAGGACCACAAGATTGTAAATATCGCTTTATTCGGTTCCGACAATCAGGATTGGAACGAGTGGACTGATACTGAAATGCAGCGGTCCGATGCGACAAAGATTATCTCTTTAGATTTTAACGCAAAGAAAATCAAAATCACTTCATTGCAGAGAGATACTCTAGTCTATCTTCCTGAACCCTACAATGATTATGATAAATTAAATCATGCCCATTGGCGCGGAGGTCCAGAATTAGCGATTCAGACGATCAATTTGAATTTTGATATGGATATAACGCAATATGTCGGATTCAGCTTTGAAGCGACAGTAAAGTTGGTTGATTTGGTCGGCGGAATTGATCTTTATCTGACAGCCGAGGAAACACATCAAAAGATTCGTGATTTACAAATTGACGGCGATGACGGAGTTTATCATCTGAACGGTCAACAAGTGAAAGAGTATTGCCGGATCCGAACCATTGACGATGACTTTCATCGCATGAAACGTCAGAACACCGTCATTATGGCCATCCTGACAGAACTCAGAACAAAGAATTTCTGGGAACTGATGGATATCGTTGAAGACATGATGCCTTGGATCGAAACGAATCTGACTAACGATCAAATTAAGAATTATATTATGAATCTACTGACCTTTGATTTAAAACATATTGATCAATACCAGATTCCTTCTGCTGGAATGGAAGCCATCTACAAAACCGTAGAATATAATGATTTCAGTCCACTGTATATAATGGATAGCTATCAACAGATGGTGAAGGACATTCATGAGAACATCTATGAAATGGAAAATTATCAGCCAAGTACAAAGGTAATTGAACTTGAGAAGTCAATCTATGAGAAATTCGGAGGACCTGAATAAGGTTCTTTTTTAGTGAGAAGAGAAAAGGGAGAAAAGAAAAATGAACGAGAACGAAGAAATTGAAATCGATCTGTCGCGAGTGTTTGAAATCATCAAAAAACATTTTAAACCTTTCGTACTGATCATTCTGGCCGCTTCCATTGTGGCTGCTTTGATCACACTGTTTCTGATACCAAAAAAATATACGGCGGAAGCAAAGCTGATCATTGTCCAGAAATCTAATCCGGACAGTCAACAGATCAGCTATAACGACCTTCAAACATCACAAAAGCTGGTAAATACTTATAGCGAGATTTTGAAGAGTGAAGCGATCAGTGATGAAGTGATTCGAAATCTGAAGTTAGAAGACTTAGATACGGAAGGGTATCAGAAAATTGTTAAGATCAGTTCAGTGAAAGATACGGAAGTCATTACGATTGCAGTAACATCAAAAGATCCAAAAGAAGCCGCAGTGATTGCGAATGAGATCGTGGATGTATTTCGAGATAAGATCTATTCTATTATGAACATTGAGAATGTAACAGTTTTAAATTCCGCAAAAATTCCAGAGAAGAAATCCAGTCCATCAAATATTAAAAATACAATGATTGGTTTCTTGCTGGGCTGTGTTATTGATGGCTGCATTGTTTTATACATTCTATTGAATGATCGAAATATCCGGACCGAAGAAGAATTAAAACAGATTTTTGATTATCCGATTATCGGTTTAATACCTGATATGACGCATGGAATAGGAGGTGCAGAATAATGTTAAGAGTTGGAGAAGAATTAATTACTATTCTGGATCCTGAATCTTCTGCATCCGAAGCTTACCGAATATTAAGAACCAATATTCTGATGCGGAACTTCGATCGGGATATGAAAGTCATCAACATTATTTCAACAACTGCCCAGGAAGGAAAAACGACTTGTGTTCTCAATCTGGCTATGGTATATGCCCAATTACAGAAGAAAGTCTTAGTCATTGATTTAGACTTACGCATGCCAACGATTCATAAAAAACTGAAGTTAAAGAATAAAAAAGGTATCTCGGATATCATCGGGCATCAAGCAGAATTTGAAGAAGTGGTTCTACAACCTTATGAGAATGTGGATGTGATTACCGCAGGAACGAAGATCCCATTTGCTTCCGAGTTTATCCAGTCAAACGCTTTGAAAGAATTCATTGAGGAGAGAAAGAAAGAATACGACTTAATCCTTTTGGATTGCCCTCCGGTTGGATTGGTGACGGATGGCATCGTGGCAGCTTCTTACTGTGATGGAACGATTCTAATCTGTGCCTCGAATCGGAATGACCGGAAAGAATTACTTCGAGTCAAAGATCAGTTAGAACAGACACAAGTGAATGTCATTGGAATTGTGATGACGATGATGCCGGTTCAACGAAAATACTATAACAGCTATGGTTATCGATATAGCGATACACAGAAAAAGACAACACAGAAGAAAAAGAAGAATTCAATCCTTTCATCCATCACGAAAAAGAGTGATAAAAAGAAATGATTGATATTCATAGTCATTTGATTCCAGGAGTGGATGACGGAAGTCAGAGCCTAGAAGAATCACTCTCTTTATTGAAGCAAGCTGAACGAGATGGTATCACAGAATTGATTACAACTCCGCATTTCATGAAAAATGGTGAATTCAGGATGAAAGCGTCAGAGCTTGTTAAGCGATTCAATGAACTGAAACAGGCTTATAAAGGTCCGATTAAGCTTCATTTAGGGAATGAGCTCTATATTCACCCTGACTTACCAGAACTATTAGAAAGGGGAGAAGTCTTAACCTTAGCTGAATCAGATTACATCCTAGTCGAGTTTCCATTTCAAAATTATAGAGATGAATATGATGAAATTCTCTATGAGCTGGCACTAAGATATCGAATCATTATCGCTCATCCTGAACGTTATCGATATGTTCAGAATGATCCGAACTTTTGTCTTCGATGGCTGAATGAAGGGTATCTGTTACAAGCAAACCAAAACAGTTTATTTAAGAAAGAAACAAAGAGAGTGCTCATTCTAATGATCGAACATGGCTTTATTAGTTTTGTAGCCAGTGATGCCCATAACGTACATCGACCTTGCTTACTCTCAGAAGCAAAAGCATTTCTTGAAGAAGAATTTGGAAATACTATAGCATTTCAACTGATTGAGGAGAACCCAAGAAAGATTTTGAGTAATGAAAAGATTCTTCATTATCATCGAAAGAAAATTCAGAAAAAGAGACGAAAGTTGAATTTGAATATATTCCAGAGAACAATTTAAAAACCCATTAGTGCTCTTGAATAATTGTTTAAAAGTCTTTAATTGAAAGAAGTAGTTTGGGATATAGGGATATTTATAAAATGGAAAAAAATTAATCATGAAATCAAAATTAGCTGAATTCATATTGCTGTAACTTGCCTAAATTTATACTATTTTTCTTAATGGTCTACTAGACTGGGTTCTTACTCGGATTTAGGCGAAGATAAAAAGGGCAGGCAAGATATAACGCTTTATTTTACCTGCTTCTTTGTATGGAAATTCTATTCCTACCCTAAACCGAGTAAGAATCATAGACTATGTAGGTTCTTTTGTTTTATTAGGCTTAACTATAAATGCGATATGAGATAGATGTTGCTTAGTAAAGATGTGGCATGATAGAAATAAGAAAAGGCAGAGAATTAAAAACTTATCTCTATGTTTTTCGTATCTTCTTAGGCGAAAAATTAATGAAAATCCCGTAAATACAGAACATTGAGTAGACATAAAGAAGGTGGGCATGCCGCATTAAATAGAGAAAATCTACCTATTGTTTTAGATGAAGAAGAAAAAGTTTCAAAATCGTTTTGATGTTGGTTTTGATGAAAATGAAAGTCTCCATGATGGGACTATTTGGGGGAAGCGCATAGTAAATGATGAATGAAAAAGCAAACAAAAAGAAACTGAAAATAGCGATGTTGGGGCAAAAACGAATTCCGTCGAGAGAAGGTGGAATAGAAATTGTTGTAGAAGAATTATCTACCAGAATGGTTGTGTTGGGACATCAAGTAACCTGCTATAACCGTAAGGGACATCATGTAAGCGGCAAAGAATTCGATGATAGTGCATCGAGCGAGTATAAGGGTGTTCGCCTTAAATCAGTCTGTACTATTGATAAGAAGGGATTGGCTGCAATGAGCTCATCTTTTTTTGCCTCTTTAAAAGCTGCTTTTGGAAGATATGATGTGGTTCACTTCCATGCAGAGGGTCCATGTGCAATGCTGTGGTTACCAAAGCTGTTTGGTAAGAGATGTATTGCAACGGTTCATGGCCTGGATCACCAAAGAGCGAAGTGGGGAAAGTTTGCTCGTACATATATTATGTTTGGCGAAAAATGTACTGTTAAATTTGCGGATGAAATTATTGTGTTGAGCGAGAGTGCTCGAAATTATTTTAAATTTACATATGGACGCGAAACACGGTTTATTCCAAATGGAGTGAACAGACCAGTTCAGAGAAGTATAAAGTTATTGAAAGAAAAATATCCTTTAGTAGCTGAAAAAGGTTATTTTTTGAGCCTTGCGAGAATTGTTCCGGAAAAGGGTTTTCATTATTTGATTGAAGCATTTAAGCAGGTTAAGACAGATAAGATGCTTGTGGTTGCTGGTGGTGCTTCAGATAGCGGAGAATACATGGAACAGCTTAAAGCAATGGCTGTCGATGACAATCGAATTGTTTTTACTGGATTTGTCCAGGGACAATTGTTAGAAGAATTATATAGTAATGCTTATGTTTATTGCTTGCCGAGCGATTTGGAAGGTATGCCACTAAGCCTGCTGGAAGCAATGAGTTATGACAACTGCTGTTTAACCTCAGATATTGCAGAGTGTGCAGAAGTGGTTGAAGATAAGGCAGTTACTTTTGCAAAGAGCAATGTTGATGATTTGAGAGAGAAATTACAGATGCTTTGCGATCACCCGGAAAGGAGAGAGAAGTATAAAGGCGAAGCCGCGGACTTTATTTGCCAGAAATATAACTGGGATGATGTAGTAGAACGAACATTGGAATTATATAAGAAATAAAGTGAAAGGAATTAGAATAGATGAAGGTCTTAATGATTAACAATCTCCTCTAACCGAACACAGGTAGTGAGATGTACATAGTGAAAACGCTGGAAAAATAGCGTATTTACGGCACTTTCCAAGAGATGGGCAGAGCTGCGAGTGCGGTTTTTATCTCGCTACTTAGGTTCAGTAACAGCATATGATTTTATCATAAGGACTTTCAGTATCACTACCTGCGTTTGTATGGAGCACTCTGGTTTATGAATAACACATTGGAAGTGCTGCATCTGAACAGAGGTAGTGAAATAGAACATAGAATAAGGAGAAATACAACGTGAGGACGCTGATTTTGAATAAATTTCTGCACCGAAACGGCGGAAGTGAGACGTATATATTCAAATTGGGTGAGGCACTGGAGCAGCATGGACATGAGGTTCAGTACTTCGGAATGGAGCACGAAGGCCGCTGCGTGGGCAACCGGGTTAATGCTTATACATCCGATATGGATTTCCACGGTGGCAGCAAGCTGAGCAAGCTGACCTACCCAATCAAGACGATTTACAGCAAGGAAGCACGGGTGCAGCTGAGAAAAGTTCTGGACGATTTCCGGCCGGATGTCTGTCATCTGAACAACTTTAACTACCAGCTGACGCCTTCTATCATTCTGGAAATCGTGAAGTGGCGTAAGGAGACCGGAAGGAATTGCAAAATCATCTTCACGGCACATGACTACCAGCTGGTCTGCCCGAACCACATGCTGAATAATCCGAACACCCACCAGAACTGTGAGAAGTGCCTCGGCGGCCATTTCGTGAACTGCATGAAAGGCAAGTGCATCCACGGCTCCACGGCGAAGTCTGCCATCGGCATGATGGAGGCCGAGTTCTGGAAGTGGAAAGGGACTTACAAGTATATTGACACCATGATCTGCTGCTCTGAGTTCATGAAGAGCAAGATGGACAGCAATCCGCTGTTTGCGACGAAGACCGTGGCAATGCATAATTTCATCGATAAGGTGGAGTGGAAAGAGACAGAAAAGAAGGATTACGTCCTCTACTTCGGCCGCTTCTCTGAGGAGAAGGGCATCGGCACACTCATCAAGGTCTGTAAGGAGCTATCGGATGTGCAGTTTATCTTCGCCGGTACTGGCCCGTTGGAGGAGAGTATCAAGGGTGTAAGCAACATCAAGAATGTCGGATTCCAGAAGGGCGAAGCACTGGAAAAGCTGATCCGTGAAGCACGGTTCTCCATCTACCCATCCGAGTGGTACGAGAACTGCCCGTTCTCCGTGATGGAATCCCAGATGTATGGCACGCCGGTGCTGGGTGCTGATATTGGTGGTATCCCGGAACTGATCCAAGTCGGTAAGACTGGTGAGCTGTTTAAGAGCGGGGATGGTGACGAGCTGAAGAGCAAGATTCAGAAGCTCTGGGGCAATAAGAAGCTATGCGATGAGTATAGCAAGAACTGCAAGGGAATCAGCTTCGATACCATCGATGAGTATTACGAGAAAATTATGAAGGTTTATAGATAAAAGAGAGATAGAGGTATTAGAAAAATGGCTAAAAATAGCGAAAAGAAACTGAATGGTACGGTTATCGTCACTTACCGCTGCAACGCTCGTTGCTCTATGTGCAACCGTTATAAAGCACCTTCCAAGCCGGAAGAAGAAATTAGCATCGAAACCATCAAGAAGCTGCCGAAGATGTACTTCACGAACATCACCGGCGGCGAGCCTTTTATCCGCACCGACCTGAAAGATATTGTGCGTGAACTGTACAAGAAGTCTGATCGTATCGTTATTTCCACAAACGGCTTCTTCACTGACCGTATCGTTGACCTGTGCAAAGAGTTTCCGCAGATCGGTATCCGTATCTCTATCGAAGGTCTGGAACAGACCAACAACGAGATCCGTGGTCTGCAGAACGGCTACCAGCGAGGTTACGGCACACTGAAGAAACTGCGTGAGATGGGCATGAAGGACGTTGGTTTCGGTATGACTGTTCAGGACAAGAACGCACCTGACCTGGTTCCTCTGTACAAGATCTCTAACGAGATGGGTATGGAGTTCGCAACCGCTTCTCTGCATAACAGCTTCTACTTCGTTGAAGCAAAAAACATCATTCATGACCGTCCGATGGTTGCAAAGAACTTCGAGAATCTGGTCAATGAACTGCTCCGTAGCAATAGCCCGAAGAAATGGTTTCGTGCTTACTTTAATCACGGTCTGATCAACTACATCTATGGACAGAAGCGTCTGCTGCCTTGCGATATGAGCTTTGACACTTTCTTCATCGATCCGTATGGCGATGTTATGCCTTGCAATGGTACCAAGGACAAGGAAGTTATGGGCAACCTGAACAATCAGACTTGGGATGAACTGTGGAACAGCCCGGAGGCAGAGAAAGTTCGTGCAAAGGTTCGTTGCTGCGACCGTGACTGCTGGATGATTGGTAGTGTAAGTCCTGCTATGCACAAGTACATCTGGAAGCCTGCTACCTGGGTCCTGGTACATAAATTCAAGACACTGTTCACCAAACATCCGTATTCTATGTACGAGCTGAAGATTTGCCGTGATTACCGTGACGGTAAAGTCACAAAAGAGGAACTCGACAAGTGCAGCACTTGCGATATGAACTGTGTTATTAACAACGGTCTGAGTGAGGCAAGTAAAGAACAGCTGAAGCATAAGACCGGTGAGGAAATCGTGGATGCTGATATCGCACAGCAGATGGAGAATAAGTAATGGAGTTAGCTATTTTAACCCCTACTTTTAATCGGGGGGGTACTCCAAAATCTCTATGAGTCACTGAAAAGGCAAACATGCAAAGACTTTGAGTGGGTTATTGTAGATGATGGGAGTTCTGATAATACACAGGATATTGTTGAAAAGTGGATTGCAGAGGATGAAATCTGTGTCCGCTATCTTTATAAGGAAAACGGTGGAAAGCACACCGCATTGAATTTTGCTATTAAACAGATGGAGTCTAAGCTAACTTTCATCGTTGATTCAGACGATATTTTGGCGGGTGATGCAGTGGAAACAATACTGCGATATCACAGAAGGTATTAAGACGAGACGAATCTGTGTGGTTACGCATTTTTGAGAGCGTATCCGGATGGAAAAATCAATGGAAAAGAATTCATTCCGGACGAAAAAGTAGCATCTTATATTGAAGCAAGAATCAATTCAGATGATACGATGGCAGATAAAGCAGAAGTTTTTAAGACAACATGCTTAAAAGAATTCCCTTTCCCGGAATATCCGGGAGAAAAATTTTTGGGAGAAGATATTGTATGGGTCAGAATGGCAAGAAAGTACATGATGGTTCATATCAATAAGGCAATTTATATTGGAAATTATCTGGAAGATGGTCTTACGAAAAATCGCAGACTTAATAACATAAAATCTCCGGTTGGCTGTATGAACAGAGCAAAAGAATTTATGATGCCGGATATTAATAAAAAGCATCGGATGAAAGCGGCATTGCAGCATATTATCTATGGAAAGTTTGCGGGTGTGAGTGCTGCGGCCATCCTTGGAGATTCACCAGATAAAAAGCTAACGTTGATTTGTTTGGTTCCGGGACTGATTTTACAAAAAATATGGAAGCGAAAGTTTGTTCCAAAGTCTTAAGAAGAGCGGACGTCGTTTCTTAGTTGGAGGAATATAGTAATGAGAAAAGGCGTCGTCTCCGTGGTCTTGCCTATTTATAATGTAGAGAAATATTTGAATCGATGCATAAAAAGTGTGATAAATCAGAGCTATAAAAATTTGGAAATTATTTTAGTCGATGATGGATCACCGGACAACTGTCCAACACTTTGCGATGAGTGGGCAAAGAAAGACAATAGAATAAAGGTTATTCATAAAAAGAATGCAGGACTTGGATATGCCCGAAACACGGGGATTGAAAACGCGACAGGAGAGTATATCTGCTTCTTTGACAGTGATGACTATATCGCGCTTGATACAATTGAAAAGGCATATAGTTTGGCTGTTCAGGAAAAATCCGATATGGTAGTCTTTGGTTTTTGCAATGTCAAGGCCAATGGGGAAACGGGTAAAGCTGTAATTCCGCACACTGAGAAAACCGCATTTTCTGGACAAGAGGTACAAGATATATTTCTGGTCGATTTAATTGGACCGGATGTGAAAAACGGAAAGCAAACAAATTTGTGGATGAGTGCATGGGCATGCCTGTATTCATTGGAAATGATTCAAAAGGCATCTTGGCGATTTGTATCGGAACGTGAGATTATCTCTGAGGATATTTATTCACTGCTGGGACTATACAAATATGTAAGTCGGGTCTCTGTACTACCAGAGGCATTATATTTCTACTGTGAGAATACAGGCTCTTTAACACATACCTACAAGCAAGATCGATATAACAAAATTAAGAACTTTTATAAAGTTTGTTATCAATTGGCAACGGAAAACAACTATAGTGACAATGTAAAGGATAGACTTTCTTATCCGTATCTGTCTAACACAATTGCAGCAATGAAGATGATCGTTGGGGCAGAGCAGCCTAAAAAAGAACGGCTAAAGCAGCTTGAAACAGTTATAAACGATGAAATGTTGCAGGAAGTTATAAATAAGACTTCGCTGACAAAAGAAAAAATGTTGCGAAAATTATTACTCGAAGCAATAAAAAGACGGCGGAAAGAACTTTGCTATTGGATGTTAAAGGCAAAAGGGTGAGGAGATAATTCATGGGAGTCAAAGAAGTCTTAAAGAAAATTACATATGGAAAAAGATACTCATCTGAAACATATATAGATTATCTCCGAAAAATCGGTGTGAAAATAGGTGAGGATTGTACTATATATGTCCCATCCAAAACATTAATCGATGAACAGTATCCGTGGATGATAACAATTGGAAATCATGTGCGTATCACTGAAGGGTGTAAGTTACTTACACATGACTACTCTTGGTCTGTTTTAAAACTGTATAAGGGAATCGAAGAAGATTGTGGTGGCATTTATGGAGCTTCTGGACAAGTGAAAATTAATGATAATGTGTTTATTGGAATGAATACTGTAATATGTCGCGGAGTAACTATTGGGAGTAATGTGATTATTGGTGCAGGAAGTGTTGTGACTAAGGATTGTTCTTCAAATGGTGTTTATGCAGGAGTTCCTGCAAAGCGAATTGCTGAGGTTAATGATTTTTTGGAAAAGAGAAAAAGAGAGCAGTTAAACGAAGCAAAGGCATTGGCGGTTGGATATTATCAAAGATATGGAAAAAGGGCACCAAGAAACGTATTTCATGAGTATTTTATGCTTTTCACACAAGTAAATGATATTTCACCTGAATTTGAGGATAAAATGAAACTTTGCGGGAATTATAAAGAATCGTGGAAATATTTGAATAATCATAAACCCCAATTTACTTCTTTTGAAGAATTTGAGGAGTATTGTTATGGAAAATAAAAAGTGGGGAATAGTATTGCCATATTTTGGAAAATTTGGAAACTATTTTCAATTATTCTTGAATAGTTGTGAAAAAAATACAGGGTTTGAGTGGCTGATTTTTACGGATGATATGACTGAGTACAGATATCCTAAAAATGTTAAGATGATACCGTTTACTTTAGATAGAGTAAAAAAATTAGCCGAAAAGAAAATTGGAATTAATGTATCATTAGCATCACCGTATAAACTGTGCGATTTTAAACCAACATATGGCCTAATCTTTGAAGATTATTTGACTGAATACCAATATTGGGGACACTGTGATTGTGATTTGATTTTTGGAGATTTGGATGCTATTTTGGCACCATTGTTTGATGAAGAATATGATAAAATATTCGCTTCAGGACATCTAACATTGTACAAAAATACAAAAGAAAACTGTAGGGTCTTTATGAAAAACTACAAAGGAAAAACATTATATAGTGAAGCACTGCAATGTGATCAGATTTTTGTATTCGATGAGGATTACATTGGTGAGATGAACCAGGAGGGAAAAAACGTACACTCCATTTTTATTGAATTGGGAAAAAAAATTTATACAAAAGATTTGTCATTTAATGTGTCAGTTGATTGTGGAAAATTTAGAAAAGTGACATATATCCCAGAAAAGAGAAAATTTGAAAGAGAAATATATAAACCTAGGCGCTACTATTGGTACAACGGAAAAATCATGTCACTGGAAGAAAAAAAAACAGGAACACTGATAAAAAAAGAATATTTGTATATCCATTTGCAGAAAAGATATATGCGTGTAAAGTGTAAAGTGGAGTCCAAAATGTTCGAAATCTTGCCGGATAGATTTCGAGCGATAAATAGATTGCCGGTAAATGATTTGGAATTTCATAGAAAGACAATTGGGTTTACATATTTATACTGGTTTGACCAATATAGAGATAAAATTAGAAGGAAGTTAAAAATTAAAAGTAATAGCTGAGGGAGGTGAGAAAAGAGTGAACAATCGATTAAAAGTTAGTGTATACACAATATTTGAAATGTTGGTATATAGTTTGGCTTTTGCTGACATTCGGAATAATATCTTGAAATACGGATTAATTGTGCTTGTTGGTATTTTTCTATTATCCAAATTGTCACATGAACTGTTATTACAAAATAGGATGTTTAATATACTAGTTGCAGGATTTACCGTTGTTTCACTGTTAATTTCGTTTCAGTCTTGTGGGGTGACAAATAGAAATCCTCTTTTAGCAAACATAGTTTTTTGTAGTATTTTCATTGAGTTTGTTTTGATGGCAGAAGTCATTTCAGAAAGAAAAGGAATTCAGCATTTTTTGAAAACAGCAAGTATATGTGCAATAATATTATGTGTAGTTACTGATATATTAGCATTTACGGTAGGTGCAAATAAGGGCATCTATTTGATTGGAACGAAATTTCAGGTAGTTTACCATCATATATTAGCAATTGCATTGTATATGATGTTTAATAAGGATGCGATGGAAAACAGGAAAAGTAGAAAGTATTACATTATCTGTCTAACATTGATCGGAATGTTTATAGTAACGATAATAGTTTCACTCCAAATTGATTGCTCAACAGGAATTATTGGAACGATTGTTTTCTTGGCTTTCGTGTGGTTAATTAGTCTTAATCGGGATTTTTTTGCTAAACCTATTGTATTTCTTGGAGCGGTTCTGCTCGGCTTTTGGTTTATGTGGGGATATGAAGCTATTTTGAACAATCAGCATATTGTTGCTTTGATTACTGTATATCTTCAAAGAAGTATTTCTCTTACAGGTAGAACGATTATTTATACTGAAATGGCAAAGATTATGAATGATCATTGGCTATTAGGATTCGGCTATGGAAGCAGTTATGAAATTTGTCGTTCCCAGATAGGATTTGCGGATACTCAAAATGCATTGATGGAGTGGATAATGCAGATTGGCATCATCGGGTCAGTTTGCTTGATAATTGTATTGATTTACGCCTTTTCAAAATCGAAAAACTTAAAAAACGAAAAGCAATGGATTTGGCTTGCTGGGTATATATATACATTAATATTTATTGGAACAGTCGAGATAACATACACAATGTATTTCTTTGCTGTCCTTGTTTTAATCTATGTGCTTGGAGTAGAAGTAAGGAGGAGGGGCAATGAGTGCATTGATCAGTGTGATTTTACCTGTTTATAAAGTTGAAAAGTACATAGGTAAATGTTTGGATTCTATTTGCAAACAGTCATACGATAGTCTAGAAGTAATTTTGGTTGATGATGGATCACCGGATAGATCAGGGATAATATGTGACCAATATGCCGCAAAACACGCAAATTTTGTGGTGATTCATAAAGAGAATGGTGGTGTATCATCTGCAAGAAAAGAAGGTCTCGCTAGGGCAAATGGTGAATATATTTCTTTTGTAGATAGTGATGACTATTTGGAAAATGACTATTTTGAAAAATTGGCAAATGAAATTGGAGAGAATTGTCCAGACATTATCTGTTGCAATTGTATTGATGAGGGCGATGTACATCAGCCTAATATATGTATCACAGAAGATAGTTGTATTGAAACATTATCGGATAAAATGGAATGTTATTTTGCAGGGATGAGGTTTGCATATGTAGTCTGGGGAAAGTTATATAAGAAAGCATTAATTAGTCAAATTGATATGCCCTCAATGCGATACACAGAAGACACGTATATGATACTACAGGCATTTAAACTAAGCGCTAAGATAGTACTGTTGAATTATGCTGGATATCATTATAGAGTTCAGGAAGAAAGTGCGATGGCAGTCGCAAAAAAGATAGAAGTCATAAGAGATACATTAATTACAATAGAATATGTGGGAGAGATATGCTCAAACTTAAATAACGAATATAAAGAAAAAGCGGATACATTAATGCAAAGGTATTTGTATATTGCTATCCTTGAAAATTGTCGGGGAATGAATCGGACAACAAAATTGATTGATATAAAACCTTACATGAATAAGGCACTTAGTAGTAAAAAGATCAGTCTGCAAAGCATAAAGGAAAAAGCTTTAATAATATTATATTATGCTAATGAAAAAATAGTAAGAAGTACCTTAAGCAAATTTTTAAAAGATAAGATATAAAACGGTGGAATGAATAAATGAGAGTTGGAGTTGTAACCATAACAAATGGACCATGTAATTTTGGGAACCAGTTGCAAAACAGTGCAGTAATAGCGATTTTGGATAAACTGGATGTAAATGCAGATACACTTTTTTTTGTTTATAGAGCAGAGTATTTAGCAAGTATAAAGCATAAATTGAAGAATACAGTATTTTCAGCATTCAAACTTGGAGATTACTTACAGGCGCAACGTGAGTTAGCCTTCGAAATATTTTCAAAAAGATATGTTAAATACACTAAACCGATAAAAAAATCTGTTCCTCCGGAAGTTGTTGATAAATATGATTGCTTTATTTGTGGAAGTGATCAAGTTTGGAACCCCAATTTTAGCACAGATGATATAATGTGGGATTACTATTTGCTTGCTTTTGCACCAGAAAACAAAAGAGTTTCGTTTGCTGCGAGTATAGGTGTGTCTGATATACCCAAGGAAAAGGAGAATAAATTTGTTGGCGCGTTAAATGGATATAGAGCAATATCTGTTAGGGAAGAAGCTGGAGCAACACTTATTAGGGAAAAGGTAGGAAAAACGGCAGAAATGATTATTGATCCAACCTTAATGTTGAATAAAGAAGAATGGGATAGAATAGCTCGAAAACCGAAAAAAATAAATTGTAGTAAAAAATATGTGCTTACATACTTTTTGGGAGGTAAAGGCGAACGAGTTTCCTGTCAAGTTGAAAAACTAAGAAAAAGTGGTTACGAGATATATAATTTATTAGATAGAGGTCAACCGGATTTGTTTACCGCAGACCCTGCAGAATTTGTTTATTTGATATCTAAAGCAAGTTTGATTTTAACGGATTCTTTTCATGCGTGTGTTTTTTCTTTTATATATGAAAAACCATATTTAATCTATGCGCGAGAGGGAAAAGAAAATGGAATGATTTCAAGAATAGAGACCTTGCTTTCGAAATTTTGTATGCAACGAAAATATGTTGATAGTGGCTTGAAGAATGAATTGTTTGAACACAATTATTCAAAAGGGAAATTACTATTAAATGAAGAGCGAGAAAAAGCCATCCAATTTCTTAAAGAGGCATTGGAAATATAAACTTATGAGGATATAGTTAGTGTCTGCTGAATAATCAAAAAAGTCTTATAAATCAAGCGCTTCCTCTTGAAAAGTGGTATGATAGATGCAAGGAAATAAGGCTTTTTCATTAAATTTTCTTGCATCTGGAAGCTGCGATTATGGATCGGAGGTAGAACTCATGTATCATTCCACTGAAAACAGACAAATCAGCTTTGATGATTTCTTTCAGCCGGCAGGTCTTCATATGAACCCGAATAACCGCTGGATTCGTCTGGCAGATATGATACCATGGTCAAAATACGAGAAAAAGTATTCTCATTTTTTTAAGAATGATACGAAGGTTGGAAACATCTCCAAGCCTTTCAGAATGGCGCTTGGCTCATTGATTATCCAAAGTAAATACGGCTACTCAGACCGTGAAGTGGTTGACCGGATAACCGAGAATCCGTACTATCAGTACTTTGTCGGTCTCCCGGGTTACTAGGAGGAGAAGCCGTTTGATGCAGGCATGATGGTTTACTTTCGCAAGCGTGTCAATGCAGATGTTCTGAATGAGAACAATCTGGAATTTCTGGAGCAGGAAGCGCAAAAAATTGAAATACCTTGACGCATGGATGGCCGAGGGCTACGCAGCACCATTTGACAAGCGGATGACACAGGAGTATCTGACAATCCGGGTGCTGTATGAACAGTAGCTGTACATGTATGAAAGACGCATTCTGTTGAAAACCGTATTGTTAGTATCTTACAGCCGTACATCCGGCCGATCGTCAGAGGTAAGGCTAAGAACCCGGTTGAGTTTGGCACAAAACTTGATATCAGCATTGACGAAAAGGGTTATGCCAGACTTGAATGGGCATCCTTTGATGCGTACAATGAAGGTCTGTATCTTCAGGAAGCGGTGGAGCGATACAAGGAGCGTACTGGACATTATCCTGAGCGTGTTTTGGCTGATACCATATACCGTAACCGTGAAAACCGCAGATACTGTAAGGCCCATGGAATCCGGTTATTCGGACCAAAATTTGGAAGACCATGCAAGGCAACAAAGGCGGCTGACAGGATACTGGAGTATCAGGATAATACGGATCGTATCGAGGTTGAAAGAGTGCTCAGCCTGGCAAAACGTTGCTATGGCTTAGACCTGATTCGGTGTAAACTGCCGGAAACAACAATGACAATCATCTCATGATCCATCTTTGCAATAAATCTCTTCAAGGCATTGAAGGGCATTTTGCGCAATTTTTGGAAGCCATTAGATTTTGGCTTTTATTAGAGTCAAACGGCTGTGTGCGAACAGTATGACAGTCTGTGAATCTGCTGAAAAATGAGGTGATTCAAAAAAGCTGAGTTATTCAGCTGACACTAGATAAACCTAAGGCAGGGAGGTAATAATCAACCGATGAGAATAGAAAGAACAAAAAACGCAACCCGAAATATGGTGTTTGGTATTGCGCTGAAAATATATCAGATATTAATGCCGTTTTTTATGCGTACTGCAATGATTTATTTCATGGGAGTGCAATATCTTGGATTGAATAGTCTTTTTACTTCGATTCTGCAAGTGTTAAATCTTGCAGAGCTAGGCGTTGGTAGTGCCATGGTTTATAGTATGTATAAACCAATTGCGGAGGATGATACTGTAACGATATGTGCTTTGATGAAAATATATCGTACATATTATTCTGCTATTGGCGCAGTAATTGCTGTGGTTGGTGTTATTTTAACACCAATTATTCCACATCTAATTAGCGGTGATTTACCGACAGGTTTGAATGTTTACATCTTATACTGGATGAATTTGGGAGCAACGGTGTTGTCCTATTGGCTGTTCGCATATAAAAATGCTTTGTTTCAGGCACATCAGCGAGTTGATGTTACAAGTAAGGTGACCATTGTTACAAACACTTTCCAATATGCTGCTCAGTTGCTTATTATTTTTGCTACTCAAAATTATTATTTGTATCTGATTGCTACTCTTTTTACACAGGCACTTACAAATATAATTACAGCTGTAGCTGCAACAAAGATGTATCCGGATTACAAGCCAGCTGGAAAAATGAACAAACAAGTAGTAAAAGAAATCAATAATCGAATTCGTGACTTGTTTACATCTAAATTGGGCGGAGTGATAGTAAACTCAGTCGATACTGTAGTTATTTCGGCTTTTCTTGGACTTACAGTGCTTGCAGTATACCAAAACTATTATTTTATTTTAACATCAATTATTGGTATCGTGAGTATTGTTTTTCAGTCATGTACGGCCGGAATTGGAAACAGTGTTATAGTGGAAAGTAAAGAAAAGAATTTTAATGATTTAAAAAAATTCACTTTCATCATTGTTTGGATTGCAGGATTTTGTACATGTTGTTTTCTTTGTCTTTATCAGCCATTTATGAAAATATGGGTTGGAGATAAGCTGATGTTGGAGTTCCCGGCTGTAATTTGTTTGTGCGTATACTTTTTTATATTCGAAATCAATCAGTTACTAAATACATATAAGGATGCAGCTGGTATTTGGCACGAAGATAGATTTAGACCATTAGTAACAGCTGCAGTCAACCTTGGAATGAATCTTGCACTGGTTCAAGTGTGTGGAATTTATGGAGTACTGTTATCAACAGCTCTTTCAATGTTGTTTGTTGGAATGCCTTGGCTTTTACATAATTTGTTTACAGTACTTTTTAAAAAGTCGCAAATGCGTTGTTATTTATTTAGGTTAGTGAGGTATGTTTTGGTGACTGTGATTAGTTGTTTGCTTTGCGGCTATCTCTGTTCTTATTTGCATTTTTCTGAGTATTTAACATTGATTGTGAGGGGGGCAGTATGTTGCGTTATACCTAATGTTGTATATTGGCTGGCATATCATCGAATGCCAGAATTTAGAGAAAGCATACAGCTGGCAGATAAAATAACTAAGAACAAATTTAAGTTAGAAGAAAAAATTCTGCGTTAATAGCAAATACTGTAAGAGGGTGAATAGAAAATGAGTCATAAGTATACAGATGAAATTAATGCACTTGTGTTGGTTTCATTATTAAAAGAACATCATATTCGAAAAATAATAGCATCTCCTGGAACAACAAATATTTCATTTGTTGGGTCTGTGCAGTTTGACCCATATTTTGAAGTGTACTCAGCCGTGGATGAAAGAGCTGCTGCCTACATGGCATGTGGATTGGCAGAGGAAAGTGGGGAACCTGTTGTACTGACATGTACAGGTGCTACAGCTTCTAGAAATTATATTCCAGGGCTTACAGAAGCGTTTTATCGGCACTTACCGGTGCTGGCCGTTACATCAACGCAACATTGTGGAAGAGTAGGAAATAATGTTGCTCAGGTTATAGACCGAAGTGTGCAATTCCGAGATATGGTTAAAAAGAGCATTCAGCTTCCTACAGTCCATAATGATGAAGACAAACAATACACAATTACCGCTGTGAATGATGCATTGTTAGAATTGACACATGGAAATCAGGGACCTGTTCATATTAATTTGATTACAACTTATTCGAATGGATTTACGGTAAATGAATTACCAAAATATAGAGTGATTCGCAGAATTGTAGATTCAGATTTTCCTCAACTTCCGAATGGACGGATTGGTATATTTGTAGGTGCCCACGAGGCTTTTACCAGAGAAGAAGTAGAAATTATAGACGAATTCTGTGAGAGTAATAATGCGGTTGTGATTTGTGATCAAATCAGCAATTATCATGGCAAATACCGCTTCCTTGCCAATCTTGCAAATAGTCAAGAAATTGATTTGGGTACAAGGCAATTCGACTTGATTATTTATATAGGCTATATACATGGTGCTTACATTAATTTTCATGGTAACCAATTATGGCGTGTCAATAAAGATGGTGTTATTCGTGATCCATACAGAAATTTAACGTGTGTTTTTGAAATGGAAGAAAAGGAATTCTTCAAGCAATATTGTGGAGATAAGAAAAATAATACAATTTATGAGAAATGCATGAAAGAAACAAAGCAGCTTTTGAGTAAAATCCCTGAGTTGCCATTTTCAAATATGTGGATCGCAAAAGAAACAGCATCACGAATTCCGAACCATTCGATTTTACATCTTAGCATTCTTAATACTTTAAGAGTATGGAATTATTTTGAGACTCAAGATGATGTTCTCTGTTATACAAACTCCGGTGGATATGGAATAGATGGATGTTTATCTTCCTTCTTAGGTTCTGCTGTGGTCAATCCGGATAAAGAACATTATATGATAGTGGGGGATTTATCATTTTTTTATGATTTGAATACAGTATTCAATTCAATTTCTACAAATGTTCATATTATGTTGATTAACAACGGGGTTGGAACAGAATTCAAGAATTATAATCATAGAGCTGCATATTTTGGTGAAGATGCAAACTCGTTTATGGCAGCGAAAGGTCATAATGGTGAGAAGAACACTGAAGTTGTTAAGGAACTTTGTTCTGATTTGGGAATAGAATATATATCTGCGTCTAGTAAACAGGAATATTTGCAAAATAGAGACAGATGGCTTGAAAAATCCGGCAGTCCTATTCTTTTTGAAATATTCACAACAGATAAAGATGAAAGTGATGCCTTGCGGCTTATGAATACAATTGAAGAAAATCGTTCATTAAAGAGTAGATTGAAAAAAAGCAAGGTCTGGAAAATAGCACGAAGAATAATAAAGGGGAATAAATAAAATGGAATTTAATGGAATCAAACACATAGTATTTACCCCGGATGTGAAAGAAGCAGATTTCATAAAATCTGCGAAGCAAAGCGGAGTGAACTGCATTCCGATTCTGGATGTAAGATCAGCGGTATACACTGCAACTGGGATAAGTGCTCAAAATAAGGAAATGACGGTTGTTTGTGTAGGTGCAGGTAATTCTTCTAGGAGCGCATTTTCCGGCATGACAGAAGCTTTCTATAGAAAACTTCCGGTTGCATTGGTTACTTTTGGGACGGAACTTGATTATTCACTTGAATTGAATGATGTTGTCTGCGGACATTATGTGATTTCATCTGAAGATCAAATTAAGCACTATTTAAATAAGGAGTGTCCGGTACATATTGAAGTTCAAGTGCCCACTCAATCAATAAATAAAATAGAGTGCCTGAAAATTCAGGAGTCTCTTATGCGAGTTCTCAAGAAGGATTCCTACCTCTACATTGGACAAGGAGTGAGAATGCACCCGCTTTCTTTTAAGTGTAAGATTGTTGAGGGTGGTATGTCAAATTGTCATGAGGGAGCAATGGCAAACGTTTTAGGAGCATCTTTAGCAAAAATACACAGAAGATACATAGGATTAATCACGGAAGAAGAATTCATTCATGATATGAATACTCTTGGAAACATAAATATCAACGATTCATTATTGTATATCGTAGCCGTTCATGAGATGAATTTGACATTGAAAAATTATGCGAAGTCTCTTGGATTTGAGGTTTACACAGAAGTTGGGGACAAGATAGAGGACGCATTTATGGAAAAATTGTCAAATGGAAACAAGAAAACTGTGATCTTCATATCGCAGGAGGACTGATTATGGAGATACTTATATTAGGCGGAACGGGAGCAATGGGGGTTCCCCTTGTTAAACTACTTTCCGCGAAGGATGATATGAATGTATATGTGACTACCAGATCTAAAAAGGAAAGTATGGGGAATATTACATATATACAGGGAAATGCTAAGGAAGTTGATTTTTTCAATTCACTTATGGACAGAAATTATGATGTCATTATTGATTTTATGGTCTACTCTACTGATGAATTAAAGAATAGATTAGAGGTTTTGCTGAGTAAGACAAGGCAGTATTTTTTCTTTAGCTCATCGCGTTGTTATGCTGATTCAAAGGAACCAATAAAAGAAGATAGTCCAAGATTAGTCGATGTCTGTGAAGACCCAGAATATCTTGCGTTGGATGAGTATGGAATGGCGAAGGGAAGAGAAGAAAATCTGCTTAGATCAACCGGAAAGAAAAACTGGACAATTATTCGTCCTTATATCACATACAACTCTTATCGTATACAGTTGGGCGTGTATGAGAAAGAAAACTGGTTGAAACGAATTCTTGAAGGGAGAACAATTGTATTTCCGAAAGATATTGCAGATAAGAAGACATCTCTGACCTATGGTCCAGATGTTGCAGGTGCGATTTTGGATTTAATCGGCAATGAAAAGGCTTATGGAGAAGCTTTTCATATTACTACGGCAGAAAGTCATACATGGAGAGAAATTCTCGAATTCTACTGTCAGAAAATAGAAGAAAAAACGGGAAAAAAACCAAAGGTAAAGTATGTTGAAAACTCTAAAGAACTTCAAAAGGTATGGAACCATTGGCAAATCAAATATGATAGATTGTATAATCGGGAATTTGATAATTCTAAAATTGAATCAGTCCGAGGACATTATGTGTATAAAGATACATTTAGTGGTCTAGAGGAATGTTTGGAAGAATTTTTGGAGAAACCGAAGTGGATTCCTGGAATGAATGTAGGTTATGAGGCTTATTGTGATCGAGTAACTGGGGAGAGGACATCTTTGAAAGAAATTCCTGGAAAGAAAGCAAAATTAGTATATTTGAAACGACGTTACTTGTGATTGTTCTATAGAGTTACTAACCTAATGGTCTGTCAATAAGTTGCGCTGTTGTACTGTCAGTAAATTGCTCTTGTTCAGAAAAGCACGAAGCTTGGACTGATCTTCTCCATGAGAATCGAGATGTTGCAGTTGCTGCTACGACTGGGCACATTCCAGGTATCAGACATCGTGTACAACACGCTTGGTGGTTGCTGGGCGGAATAGTGTACTTGGAAGCAAAGAAAGTACACGAAAGGCTGTCAAAGTAAGAAATAATATAATAATACTGAGGCAAATGAGACTGATTGTGTCTCAGGTGGTGCCTTGACTCTGGGGCCACGGGAGACCGTGGATCTCGCTGCTCTGATAAGTCACACACCTCTGCGCGGTGAGCAGTAGGCAACGATCTTATGATTGGCTGAGATGCGAAGAGTAAAAACTATGATAAAATTAATTTGATAGAAAAAGTGAGATAAAATTATGAACACAACATTACTTATTATGGCGGCCGGTATCGGCAGCCGTTTCGGAACAGGAATTAAACAGTTGGAGCCGATAGATGATGCTGGACATATCATCATGGACTACTCAATCCATGATGCGATTGAGGCAGGTTTCAACCATGTAGTATTTATCATCCGCAAGGATATCGAGAAGGAGTTCAAAGAGGTCATCGGAGACCGTATTGCCTCTATTTGCTCTTCTCATAACGTAACTGTGGACTACGTTTTCCAGGATATCAATGATATTCCAGGAGAACTTCCGGAAGACCGTACAAAGCCGTGGGGAACCGGTCAGGCCGTGCTTGCGGCAAAGAGTGTAATCGATACCCCGTTCATTGTGATTAATGCAGATGATTATTATGGCAAAGAAGGTTTCAAAGCAGTCCATGAGTATTTGGTGAATGGTGGCAAGTCCTGCATGGCAGGTTTTGTGCTGAAGAACACACTATCCGATAATGGTGGTGTGACCCGCGGCATCTGCAAGATGGATGAGGAAAAAAACTTGACAGAGGTTGTGGAGACCAAGAACATCGTAAAGACCGCAACTGGGGCAGAGGTAGACGGTGTGAGCATTGATGTGAATTCCCTGGTTTCCATGAATATGTGGGGATTAACTCCTGATTTTCTGGATGTTCTGGAGGAAGGCTTCAAAGAGTTTTTCGAGAAGGAAGTCCCGGGCAATCCTCTGAAAGCGGAATACTTGATTCCCATCTTCATCGGTGAATTGCTGGAGCAGGGTAAAATGTCCGTGAAGGTTCTGAAAACCAACGATACCTGGTACGGCATGACCTATCACGAGGATGTCGCAGCAGTAAAGGACAGCTTCAAGAAGATGCTGGCGGATGGCATGTACAAGGCTGACCTGTTCAGTGATCTGTAAACGACGATGAAAGAAACGATTGATTTACTCGGAAAGATCCTCACAAACATTTTAACTGCTCTTTATGAGCCATTTGGATTCTCGCTCTTGCTTTCTTTTCTTGCTATGTTTTTCTACCTGTATGCGTATGAGCCAATACATGCTGGCAAAGGCTGGAAGAGTGCCATAGTGACCTGGTATCAGAAATTCAAAGAGAGTGTGTTCTTTCGGAAGTTGTTTTTCTTATTTTTTGTGACCTCACTTATTCTGTTCCGAACCCTGTTAAATCGGAATCTATGGATGAATCCTTTGTCCGATGTTATGGGCGGTTGGGGCATCTGGGAGACAGTGAATGGTGAACAGAAGCTGACCACCGAATGCATTGAGAACGTAATCATGATGGTACCGTTCTCAGCAGTAGTGATGTGGACATTCGGAGAGAAGATAGGAAACGGCTGGAAGAAGATCCTGTGGCAAAGCGGTAAGATAGCGTTCATCTTCTCGATAAGCATTGAGATGTTGCAGTTATTGCTTCGCTTGGGAACGTTTCAGCTATCAGACATCTTCTATAACACACTTGGTGGAATGATTGGCGGATTGATGTATTGTGCAGTTACTATTCACCGAGAAGGAAGAAAGGACAACAGAAAGAGAAGAAAAAGGAAGAATGGATAAAGTAATCTGGAAGGCTGGAAAAAAATACAGATTAAAGTCATTTCACATAATGTGGAGAATAAGCACAAGAATCACCATAAGTGAAAGGTTATCCACAATGAATTTTCAAACTTTATAGCTCTAGGGTGGATATTCAATCTTTTTGAGTCATTTTGAATCCCTCGGATGACTCCTAAATCAGTCCGCTCCCTTGGGATAGAAGGCACCTTTCAGAAGTTCCCCACATTGCATGCCCGTGCTTAGCGTGCTACACTGAAGCTATGAAAAATACAAACACTTTAACACGAAATATCAATCGTCTGTCGCCTGAACTCTACTTTACGAATGCCGATTATTTTGACGAAGGATTAATTCTATCTCTGGAGAATCAGGTAAAACAGAATCAGATCCTCTCCGATCGTATTTCTCTCTATCAAGTCAGTGCTTTAAAAAATAAGAATACAATTCAAAGCCTGACACTGAAAACGAAAGATATGAAAGTTCAGCTTTATAATCTGAAAAACAAGGAGCGGGATAAGGAAACTACGATTGAGGATCTCGATCATGAAATCGAAGAGATTTATGAAATTCTTAATGATCAGATCGGAAGTCGGGATACAACGATTGAAGAACAGGATAAAATCATTCAAGAACAGAATGAGGTCATCAATGAGCTTCGCAGACAGTTAAAGAAATATCGATTCGCGGATACGACCAATACGAATAATCCAACCTCAGCGTATCCTTTTGATAATGAAGTTAAAATCCAGGAATCCCAAGCTAAGAAACCAAGAAAACCTCAACCCGTGAACCTGCGCGAAGTTTCAGGTAAAAAGAAAGGCGGACAAAAGGGACACGTTGCCCATCATAATAAAATGAGTACGCATCCTGATATCCTTCTTGACCAGTGGGTTATCAAAGCGCCTTCCGGAGCCCAGGCAGTCAAGGTGCGTGGAAAAGTTCGCTATTATAGAACCCAGGAAATTCATGCAGAGTTCATTACCTCGGTGACAGAAACCCGATATCACCTCAAGAAAACAGGGATTCAATTGGACGAGTCGGTAATGAGGAAGTATGCGATTAACAGTGTCACATATTCGTCATCCTTGAAAGCCCAGGTTCTTTATCTCAATAATAAGGGCGTGATCGCTCTGGATCGACTGTGCACAATCCTCAACGAGTTAAGTCATGGAGCGCTGTCCATCCAGCCGTCTACAGTCGCCTGTTGGATGGCGGAGTTTGACCGCAAAAGTGAAGGATACCGGAAGTGGATTCTGGATGAGATTTTAAAATCATGGGTTGTGCATGTAGATGAAACAGGCTATAAAATCAACGGAGATCAAGCTTGGATCCATGTTCTAAGCACAGAATCCTGTGCGTATTTTATGATGACTAAAAAAAGGAAAGATATAGAAAATGGACCGCTAAAGGTTCTGGAAATGTTTGAGAACGTCTTAATTCATGATCATTACAAGGCCTACTATGATCTTGAGCCTTGTATTCATGCCGAATGTAACGAACACATCTTGAGATCTTTGAAGGGTGGCGTTGATTTTGATGATGTCAAAAAATGCCAGGAGATGATCACTCTGCTTCAGATAGCTCTGCATCGAAAACACGAACTGCAGGCACAGGGAATCCAGCAAATGGCAGAAGAAGAATACAAGGCCATTGAAGAAAAATTTCTGAACATCGCGGAACAAACGGTCAAGGAATACTATGACGAACATCCGGATATCGAAACGAAATATGTTCCGGAGGCGATTAAGACCTTGAAACGGATGAAGGAATACATCAAGGAACATCTTCTGTTCCTACGGGATTTTAGTGTGCCTTTTGATAATAATGAAGCCGAAAGACAGGCAAGAATCTGTAAGATCTTTAAAAAGATCTCAGGTCAGTGCGCAACCCTGGAAACAGGAAAGCATAAGATGGCCATGTTGAGTGTGCTTCAAACGGCAACGAAACAAAAACAGAATACCTTGGAAACCCTCGAGAATATCCTGAATTCAGGATGGCCACAGAGTCAACCGGCAGTTTTAAGCTGATCCGGTTTTCTTTTCCCTCACTTCTCGGTGAATAGTAACCATTGTGCAGTGATGAAGGCAAGAAAACGTCTGTAAAACTGGATGAAATTGTGATATACTGGGAGCGGTAGCTCCCTACGCTGCTCTGATAATCACACACCTCTCCGTGGTGAGCAGGAGGCAACGATCTTATGATCGGCGAAGATGTGGAGAGAAAACTATGTAACAGAAACAAACTAATTGAGGGGGAATAAACATGGCAAATGATTCAATGAAGAAAGAGTTAGTTGCGCATAAGGTTTATTCGGCGTGGCAGTTTATTACATATAGCTCAATTGAAAAGTTAAGTTCCACTTCAGAAAGTGAAAAAAGAAAAGTGGAAATTACTCATACAAATGCGATAAAATAAGGAGAAAATGAAAGAAACTAGCCCGTAAGTCTAGGCTAGTTCGGGTATTTGGTTTATAATGCAAATGGAAAAAGGCATAAAAAAGAGCGCATTAAAAGTGAATGGAAATCGACACTTTTTGAAATGAAAGAGTTACTTCCACTTGATTTTTGACCGTTACAGACTTCTTGCTGCTTGTATTTATGCTTTGAACATTACTTCAATAAGTGAGGCTTGAGGGTGACTTGATCGTGGGGGATCTCAGTCAATCCATAGCTAAGGAATCGATTAGCCATCTCACTATTGAAGAAGCGGAGGACGCTGAACGATGTTTTGTTGTTCAGCTTCTTTTTGTTATAGGAATTGATATGGGATGAGATGAGATTCGCCTTTTCTTGCGAATCCAAGCCGAGAGCGTATAAATCAACCTGCTTAGGACAAATCTCCCGGATGAGTAAATGAACATTTTCAAGTGAGCCCTTTTGCCAGCTGGCCATCGGATCGCAATAAAAGAGTCTTGTTCTTCGGGTTCCATCTTTCCTGATTTCTACAGAATCCGCTAAAACAAACTCGCTGCCTCGATCTGTTTTGAGTACCATCACTTCTTCATTGAACAGCGCCTCTCCCAAGATAGTTTCTAAGTACAGGATCCCTTCCAACATATTTTCAGACGTTTTCTGTTGGTGATAGACGCAGAACAGAAAATCATAGTTCAAGAACTTGAAGGTTTGAAGGAAAGGTCCATTTGAACCATCGTTGTAAACCGTGTCCATTTCAACGATGGAGGCATCGGGATTCATTTCTATAAATTCTATGAAGTCTTTGTGAGTTCTTCCCTTCAAGTAAGATCGGTCTTTTCAGAGAGCTTGATTTCAGGATGGTTTTGTAGAATGGCATAGACCGACTGCCCTTGCGCTAACAAAGGATTGATTAGGAGGCCAAGCTGCTTGATCTGAGAAAGGGTTGCATTGACGCCAATCCTCGTGTTAATAAGGCTATCCCGATACTCGTCATTGGCTTTAGAAGCAGAGTACTTGTATTTGTCATAGTGACAGCGCTGATAGGCTTCACAGCCGTTACAGGCACCCGGAGAGCGATCCCTGCGCTTACAGATAAACTTTATATAGGAAGGGCATTGAGTAGAGCAGGCAGGCGTTTTTTTGTCTTTGCATTTTGGGAATAAAGAACAATCAATCGGATAACTGGTAGAAAAGGATTTGAGGCGGTGCGATTTGATTTCTTTACTAATGGTGCTTTTATCCTTGCTCAGGGTTTTGGCAATGGCGGCTTTCGTGGAACCGTGGGGAATCCCCGTTTCGATAATTTGGCGTTCAGCTAAAGTAAGATGGAGAACCTTGTTGCAAGTCATAGAATTCAGCTCCTTTCGTGTCAAGCAAATAGTGAAAGAGTAACACGTCAACTAGAACTTTGTGTAAGAGTGATTTCTACTTGCCCTGCCCTGAAGTGAAACTTAACTTTTTAGTTGAGATTTTTTTATTTTGTGAAATTTACCCGTTTTCTTTTTTACATTCTGTACCAATAATGATAGAATAGGGAAGGCTAAAAGGAGTGAAGGAAATGAATCAAACTGAAATGAAGAAGATTGCTGCCGAAGTGCGCAAAAATATTATCCGCATGACCTGTGCAGCACAGTCAGGCCATCCGGGCGGATCGTTGTCGGCAGTGGAAATTTTAGTTTCCCTGTACTTTAACGAAATGAACATCACAGAAGAGAATGTTGACGACGTCTGCCGCGACAAATTTGTACTGTCCAAAGGACACGCTTCGCCGGTGCTCTATTCCGTATTAAAAGAAAAAGGGTTTATTTCACAGGAAGAGTTAATGACGTTCCGGAAAATCAATTCTCACATTCAGGGACATCCGAACATCAGCATTAAAGGTGTCGACATGTCGACCGGTTCGTTAGGACAGGGCTTATCCTGCGCGGTGGGCATGGCGCTGTCGTATAAAATCCATCATCAGGACTTCCGCGTTTATGCGTTAGTCGGAGATGGAGAAAGCGAAGAAGGTCAGATCTGGGAAGCGGCGATGGCGGCCGCCCATTACAAACTGGACAACCTCGTCGCGATTTTGGACTTTAACGGACTGCAAATTGACGGTAAGATTACCGACGTCATGAATCCAACTCCTTTTGATACAAAATTCAGAGCGTTTGGCTGGAATGTGATCGAGGTTGACGGACACGATTACGATCAGCTTGAAAACGCCTATGCGGCGGCCAGAGAATGCAAGGGTCAACCGACGCTGATTCTGGCACACACGGTGAAGGGCAAGGGCGTTTCCTTCATGGAAAACAAAGCGAACTGGCATGGCGTAGCGCCGAAGCCGGAAGAGGCGGAAGCTGCGATTCAGGAATTGGAGGCACAGATCAATGGCTAAGATTGCAACCCGGGAAGCTTATGGAAAAGCGCTGGCTGAACTGGTCAGTGAAAATGAAAATATTGTCGTGCTGGACGCGGATCTCAGCGGTTCCACAAAATCAGGCATGGCGAAGAAAGTGGCGCCGGATCGCCATTGCAACATGGGCATCGCAGAAGGCAACATGATGGCCGTGGCTGCGGGATTAGCTTCCTGCGGCAACACAGTATTTGCCAGCAGCTTTGCGATGTTTGCGGTCGGCCGTGCGTATGAACAGATCCGCAACAGCATCGGCTACCCGCAGTTAAACGTGAAGATCTGCGCTTCGCACGCCGGAATTTCAGTCGGTGAAGACGGTGCATCTCATCAAACCTTTGAAGATATCGCGCTGATGCGTGGTATTCCGGGGATGAAAGTAATCTGCCCTTGCGATGCAGTGGAAGCGGAAGCCGCGGTGAAAGCCGTTGCGGCAATCAACGGGCCATGCTTTGTCCGGTTAGGCCGCAGCGCTGTAGAAGTCATCCATGACGAGAACTATCACTTCGAAATCGGGAAGGCAGATGTCTTAAAAGAAGGCAAGGACGTCGTCATTCTGGCTACCGGCCTGGAAGTTCAGGAAGCGATGAAAGCCTGCGACAGTCTGAATGAAAAAGGAATTACGCCGACATTGATCAATATCCATACGATCAAGCCGATCGATGCGGAAACGATCGTGAAATACGCGCAAGATGCCAAGCTGATTGTCACCTGCGAGGAACACAGCATCATCGGTGGGTTAGGCAGCGCGGTGGCGGAAGTGCTGAGCGAGCAATGTCCGCGCAAGCTTGTCCGTGTCGGGCAGCGCGACGTGTATGGCGAAAGCGGCAAGCCAGCGGAACTTCTGCACAAATACAAAATGGACAGCGACGCGATTGTGGAAGCGGTTCTCAACAATTTAAAGTAACACACTTATCCTGGTTTGCTTCTTATGCGAGCCAGGATTTTTTTTACGCAATTATCACAATTTTAACAAAGAAAGCATTTTAGTTTTATTTACGAAGGCTGTGAAATGCTTTATAATGTTCATGATGTAAACAATTCAATTAAAATATTTCAGGAGGGGAAACATGCAAGTCCAATTAGTGGATCTGGTTAAGGATTTTGGTCAGACCGTGGCGGTCGATCACGTCAATCTGACGATAAAAGACGGCGCGCTGACAGGGTTGTTAGGTCCGTCCGGCTGCGGCAAATCAACGACGCTGTATATGATTTCCGGTTTGGAACAGCCCACCTCAGGCAAGATCTTGTTCGACGGGGAAGATGTGACCGAGGTGCCGGCAGAGGAGCGCGGCATCGGCTTGGTATTCCAGAACTATGCCTTGTATCCGCATATGACCGTGCAGCAGAATATCATGTTCCCGTTAGTCAACGCAAAAGTAAAAAAAGAGGAAGCGCTGGCGCGGTGTATGGAGATGGCTAAGCTGGTCAAGGTCGACGATCTGCTGAAGCGTAAACCGTCGCAGCTTTCCGGCGGCCAGCAGCAGCGGGTGGCAATCGCCCGGGCGTTGGTCAAGCAGCCGAAGGTTCTGTTGTTGGACGAACCGCTGTCCAATCTCGATGCCCGTCTGCGTTTGGAAATGCGCGAAGAAATCCGCCGCATTCAGAAAGAAACCGGCGTCACGACGATTTTCGTGACCCATGATCAGGAAGAAGCGATGAGCATCACTGATGAAATCGTGTTGATGAAAAAAGGTGTTATCCAGCAGCAATGCTTCCCGCAGCGGATGTATCTGGAACCAGCTAATCAGTTTGTCGCCGGCTTCTTAGGCAATCCGCCGATGAATTTCGTGGAGGTTCAGGCTGAGCAGGGGATGATCCGCTTGAACGAAGCGCAGTATCCGGTACAGGAAGACATCAGCGGAACAATGCTGGCGGGCATCCGTCCGGAATCGTTTACGCTGGGAGAGGAACTGACGGTCGTGGTAGAATCTGTGGAAATCCGCGGTCGCGACCAGCTGATCACCTTTACGCTCAATGCCACTCCGGTTCATGCTTTGATTGACAGCGTGCATTTAGTCAAAGCCGGCGCGCCGATCTCCCTGGCTATTAAGGGTAAGCGCATCTATCTGTTTGACAAGGAAACCGGTCGGCGGCTGAATAAGGAATTTAAGTATGAGTAAGGCTCCTGCGGTAAAAAAGCGCTCCGCGTGGAAGAAATTCTACGAGAGCTATAAAGCCTATCTCTATCTCGCTCCGGCGATTTTAGTCATGCTGGTTTTCGTACTCTATCCGCTGGTGAAAGTGTTCCGGATGGGGTTTTATACAAAGTACAACTATCTGACGGAAGTCGGCAAGGGGTTTGGCCTGAAGGCGTTCGAGCATGTTCTCGGCGATCCTTCCTTCCAGCTGGCGCTCAAGAATACGCTGATCATCTTTGGGGTCGGCCTGCCGATTTCGCTGATCATCGCGCTGGTGATCGCCGTCCTGATCAACTCCAAAGTCAAATTCAAAGGCGTTTTCCAAACGGTGTATTTTCTTCCGTATGTCACCTCGATCATCGCGATCGGCATTGTGTTCCGCTGGCTGTTCCATTCGGAATACGGCTATATCAATTATTTTCTGAGCCTGTTCGGGATTCCGGCAATGAAGTGGCTGTCGGATCCGAAGCTGGCGATCTGGGCCGTTACGATCTTCTATATCTGGAGTGGCCTGGCATTTAAGATCGTGCTGTTTCTGGCAGGTCTGCAGAAAATTGACGAGCAATACTATCAAGCGGCCCGGATCGATGGAGCGAGCAAGCTGCGGACGTTCTTTCACGTCACGCTGCCGCTGTTGTCGCCGACGCTCTGGATGGTCATCATGGTATCGGTGATCTACGCCTTCAAGCTGTATAATGAAATCTTCTCGCTGTTCTCCGGTCAGGCCGGTCCGGCCAACAGCGCGATCACCGTTGTTTATTACATTTATGATATGTTCTATAACCGCAATCAGGTTCATTATGCCTCGGCGGCCGCGATCATTCTGTTCATCATCATTACGGTCGTGACGATGATCCAGAACCAGGTGTCCAAGCGGTTCATCCATTATAACTAGGAAGGGGAGAGCATGATGAAAAAGAAAAACAAGCTGCCAGGTCAACTGGGCACACTGCTCAAATATGCCTTCCTGATCGCCGGCGCGCTGACGATGCTGTTCCCATTTCTCTGGATGATTCTGACGGCGTTCAAAACCCTGGATGAATCGATCCGGATTCCGCCGATCTGGTTCCCGAAGGAATGGATGGCGGTAAACTTCAAAACGGTTTTCGATACCGCTCCTTTCGGGCAGTATTTCATCAACACCTGCATCATCGCGACGATCTCCACGCTGCTGGCGGTTGTGGTCACGGTACTGGCGTCCTTCGCCTTTTCCGTTCTGGAATTCAAGGGGAAGAAATTCTGGTTCTGGCTGTTTCTGTCGACGATGATGGTGCCGACGGAGCTCTTGATCATCCAGAACTATGTCACCGTCTCCCATCTGGGCTGGCTGGATACCTACCAGGGCATTATTATTCCAACCCTGGCCAGCGGGTTTTACATCTATATGCTGCGCGAATATTTTATGCAGGTACCGCCAATCTTATATAAAGCCGCGAAGATCGACGGCTGCAGCGACTGGCGTTATCTGTGGAAGGTCATGGTCCCCATGAGCAAGAATGCGATCGCAACGATCTCGATCCTGCACTTCATCACGACCTGGAATTCCTTCCTGTGGCCGTTAATGGTCACCAACAGTCCGGACAAGCGGGTGCTGACGACCGGCTTGATGTACTTCAACAACGACGCTTCATCCTTCGTGAATCTGCAGATGGCCGGCGCCTGTGTCGTCATTCTGCCGATGGTCGTCTTCTATCTGATCTTCAGAAAGCAGATCATCAACGGCGTCGCCCGCGGTGGTATTAAAGGGTAGCCTTGGGCAGGCCCTTTGATATATAAAATAAAGAGAGGAAAGAAAACATGAAAAAAGGCTTAATTTGCATTCTTTCTCTGATGATGGTTCTCGGCTTAGGCGCTTGCTCGTCCAACGGCGGCAAGACGACGGAACCGGAGAACGGCGGCTCGGACAAGGCCGCTTTAGTCACAGAGATCACCAGCCCGATCAGCATTGAATTCTGGCATAACTGTACCAACATCCAAGAGGAAATCGTCAACCAGCGGGTTGAGGAATTCAACAGCACGATCGGTAAGGAAAAAGGCATCACCGTCACCGCGATCAACCAGGGCTCCAGTGCGGAAGTCAACAACAAGGTTGTCGGCGCGGTCAAGGCAAAGAACGCTCCGGCGGTGGTTCTGTCCCAGCAGACCTATGTGGAAGATCTGCTCGCCTCCGAAGCGGTGGTCGATCTGACGCCGTATATCAACGATGCGGCGGTCGGCATGACGGACTACGACGATATCTATGAATCGTTCAGAACATTCGGCGCCAACTATTCCGTCGAAGGAACGTATTCGCTGCCGTTTACAATGTATACGGAAGTGCTGTACTACAATCAGAAATTCTTTGAAACCAACGGATTAACCGTGCCGACAACCTGGGAGGAGCTGGCTGAAACTTCTGCGAAGATTCAGGCGATCACAGGCAAGCCGGCATTTGGCACCGACTATCCGGCGGATATGTTCATCACGCTGACCAAGCAGTTCGGCGGCGATTACACCAACGTCAAGGGCGAACTGTTATTCAACAGCGAGGCAGCCATCAAGGCGCTGACCTACATGCAGGAAAATATCCAGAACGGCAATTTTCGGTTAGCGGGCGAAGACATGTTCTTCTCCGGTCCGTTTGCCAACGGAATCGTTCCGATGTATATCGGCAGAACCGTGGAAAGCCAGTACATTTCCAGCAAGATCGCGGATCCGGAACAGGTTGTCTGGGCTTCCGCCGCAATTCCGCAGGCTGACGCTGCCAACAAGCAGGTCATTTCCAACGGTTACGTTTTAGCGGCGCTGAACCAATCCGGCAATGCGGAACAGAGCTATGCGGCTTATGAATTCATCAAATTCATGTCAAGCAAGGAATCCAACCTGCCGATGACGCTGAACACGGGGTATCTGCCGATCCGCCAGAGCGTGGTTGACGATGCAGAATACAAAGCATTCGTGGAAGCGGGCACCAACGACACGAAGATCTCCGGTCCGGCTCAGTCCGACGCTTACTTCTTCCTGCCGGCGTTCTCGACGGACGACTACACATCCAGCGCAGTTTATGAAGCGGTGAAGACGATGATGGACGAAGTGCTGGTCAATTTCAAAGATCCGGCAGCGGCCATCGAAGCTTGCCTGAACAGCCTGAAATAACCAACGACAGGGAAGGGGAGTGCCGGTTTGACTTCGCTTCCCTTTCTTTTTATGAAAGGAGGCGCAACGCCATGGATTTAAAAGGTTTGAAAACAAAACACGGATATCAGGCTGAGGAATTGATCTCCGCCCTGCAGAAGCTGATCCGCCGCGCAGAAACGGAACGGGCCGCGACGGTGGCGATGGAATGCTGCATGAGCAGTGAAGCGTTGGAAGACTTTGTCTGGAAACGCTTAAAAGCGATCTGCGTAGAGGATATCGGCATGGGCCAGCCGCAGGCGGCGCCGGTGATCGACAGTCTCGATCATTTCCGCAAGGATTTCGACTATGGCGAATCCGATCGTTGGATGTTCACGGTGCATGCGGTTCGTTATCTTTGTCTGTGCGATAAAAACCGTGATTCCTGTAATCTGAAAAGTCTGATCAAGCGGAAGCTGGAAAGCGACCCGAAGGGGATTGAGCTGCCGGACTTCGTATATGACATGCACACGGAAAAAGGCCGTGCGATGGGACGAGGCTATCTGCATTTCCTGGATGAAGCCAGTCAGGTAATCCCTGAAGTGCAGGTGGAGGAAAACACCTGGAAGCAACAGCTGCGGGCGCTGATGGCAGAGAATCAGGAGGGACATCATGAATAAAAAGACACTTGTCATTTCGATCGACGCGTTGATCAGCGATGATATCCCGCTGTTGGAAACGCTGCCGAATTTAGGCCCCCTTGTAAAAGGCGCGGCGCAGGTGCGCGATATCGAGTGCATCTATCCGACGCTGACCTATCCGTGTCATGTTTCGATCATGACGGGCTGTTATCCGAATAAGCACGGCATCGTTCATAATGAGCGGCTGCAGGTCAATGTGCCGAAGCCGCAGTGGAACTGGTGGTACAAGGATATCCGGGTCAAGACGATGCTGGATTACGCGAAAGCGGCAGGACTGAGCACCGCTACAGTGACCTGGCCGGTCATGGCCGGTTCCGCCGCCGATTACAACATTGCGGAAATCTGGGCGCCGACGATCAACGACGACCCGACAGACATCTGCACTCAGGCTAACAGTCCGGCAGTCGCAGAAATTTTTGAACGCAACAAAAGTCGTTTAAAATGGATGCTGACGCCGGAGTTTGATAACTATGCCGAACATTGCGGCGCGGAAATTATCGAAACGTTCCAGCCGGATCTGATGTTTATCCATTTCTCCTATGTTGATCATCAACGACATCAAAACGGCGTAAAAGGTGAAAAAGTCAATGAAGCACTGAGGTTTGTGGATGATAAGATCGGCACGCTGATCGCTGCGCTCAACCGTCAGAATTTATTGGACAAGACCAACATCGTCATCCTGGGCGATCATGGTCAGATCAATGTATCCCATTTGTTCAATCTGAACAAGTTGTTTTATGATCGGGGATTGATCGATATCGATGAACAGGGGAAGATTACAGACTGGCGGATGTACGCTCAATCCTGCGCTTTCTCTGCGCATATTCATTTAGGCCCGGCGATGGATCGGAATGAAGCGGCGGCGATACTGAAAGAAATTCAACAAACCTATCCGCAGGAAATTGAAAAAGTATGGACGGCTGAGGAAGCCCTGAATCAGTGGCACATGAAGGGAGATTTCGAGTTCGTGGTGGAAGCGGTGACCTCCGTTTCCTTTGGCAAGAACCTGACGGGCGATCTGATCGAGTCCGTTGATAATTTCGACTATAAATTCTCAGTTGCCACGCATGGACATCTGCCGACGAAAGGCGATCAGCCGCCGTTTATTCTAAGCGGTCCGGATATTAAGATGGGCGTCCAGATTCAAGGGGCGAAGCTTGTGGACGAAGCGCCGACAATTATGAAGATTTATGGTATTGTCATGGAAGATATTGACGGTCATCCGCTCGATGTTGTGCGTTAGCCTTTCAGCTTTCATCGAAGATCAGGGTCAATCACTCAGAGAGTAACGAATAGAATGTAAAAAAAGCAATGAGCGGACAGAGCTTGTTTCTAGTGAAAGAAACGCGGTCGAGTCCGTCGATCATTGCTTTTTTTAACCTTTGGATATCTTGTTTTTAAAACTCAAATAAGTTGATTTCATTATTGAGTTATAGACTAGTCTATGCTAGACTTAAATTGCCCGAGGAAAGGATGTGAAGAGATGGGGAAGTCCAAGGGCAAGAGAAAAAGAAGCACGCCCAATGATCAAGACCAAATCAGTCTGATTATTGAAATCGTTAAACTAATAACGGCAATTATCAGTTTAATCGGTGTGCTTCTTCCTTTTCTTAAAGAGATCGGCTTATTTTGAGCCTTTCTCTTTCCCATCTCTATTATATGCAAAAAAGAGATAGAAAACAATCGCAAAATTTTTTAGTCGATTCGTTGGGACTCAGCTTAAAATGAAGTCATTGTTATATGTTGCCATCTATAAATGCCACTAAGAAATTTTGCCAAGTGAAATGGATTAGATTTAGTTCGTTTTATCAAACTCAAATAAGTTAAGATCACTATTGAGTTATAGACTAGTCTATGCTAAACTTAAGTTGCCCGAGGAAGGATGTGAAGAGATGGGAAAATCCAAGGGCAAGAAAAAAAGAACTACGCCCAATAATCAAAACCAAATCAGTTTGATCATTGAAATCATTAAACTAATAACGGCAATTATCAGTTTAATCGGCATAGTTCTTACATTCTTAAGGGAAATTGGCTTATTTTAAGCCATTCCCTTCCCATCTCTATTATATGCAAAAAGGAGGCAGAAAACAATGGAAAAAAAGACTTTTAATCAAGCGGCTTATGTTAATGAATA
The DNA here is from genome assembly GCF_015552275.1 of Holdemania sp. 1001302B_160321_E10. NCBI lineage: Bacteria > Bacillati > Bacillota > Erysipelotrichia > Erysipelotrichales > Erysipelotrichaceae > Holdemania > Holdemania sp. 1001302B_160321_E10. Next base: position 81,767 of record NZ_JADNEM010000013.1, read on the forward strand.
TAAGAAAAAGTTCTATAAACAGTATGCGTTTCGTTTCAGTTTGAAAAAAGATCAAGCGATTATTGATCACTTGGAAAAGCAAGCAGATAAAACAAATTATATTAAATCACTCATTCAACGTGATATCGAAAAATCAGAAAAGGAAAGTTCATTATAAACTAAATATATTTCGCTGGATAGACTAGTTTTCTCTCAATCTCTGCGATTGAGGCGGACGTTTGTTCTGAGGGCATGCTATAATAACGCTGTGAATTAAAGGGAGAGTTGGAAATGGAAAAAGAAATTCTACTGGTTAACGATTTGTGCGGCGTTGGGAAAGTCGCCTTGTCCGTTATGATTCCGCTGTTGTCAGCACAGGGACATATCGTGCATAATCTGCCGACCGCGCTGGTGTCCAATACGCTGGATTACGGTGTTTTTGATATTCAGGATACGACGGACTTTATGGAGAATACACTGAATACCTGGGATCAGCTGAACTTTCATTTCGATTGTATCTGCACGGGATTTCTCGTTTCAGAAAAACAGGTAGAATTATTAAAACGATTGTTTGTCCGTCATCCGGAGGCACTGAAAATTGTCGATCCGATTCTGGGCGATGAAGGGCATCTGTATCCGGGTGTGGATCCTTCCGCCGTCGAACTGCGCAGAGAATTAGCTGCTTCGGCCCAGGTGATCGTTCCTAATTTAACGGAAGCAGCACTGTTATGCTCGCATCCTGACTGGGGGATCAGCGTTACCCGGAAACAGAAGGATCAGCTGCTGGACGAATTGACAGCGTTAGGCTGCAGCTCGGCCGTGATCACCAGCGTCGTCTTTGCGGAAGATGGCGGTCATTATGTTTGTGGCCGTGATGAACAAGGCGTCAGCTTCGATCTCCCGTTTGAAATGATTGACGTTCGGATTCCCGGTACCGGCGATGTGTTCTCCGCCGTTTTGGCCGGGGCATTGCTGCAAAAGAAAACGCTGCCGGAAGCGTGTCAAAAAGCAATGGATGCCGTTGAAGCGTTAATTCGCCAAAATCAGTACAATTCCGATTTATATCGGGGCCTGCGGATAGAACAGGCCATCACTGAAAACCGGGGGATTCTATGATGAATTCCAGAGCTAAGATTATCATCACGCTGATCGATCGGAAGGGACCCAACGGCTGTCACCGGGGACATCAGATCGGTGATAGTTATGACTTTGACACAGAACGCGGACAATTGTGTCCTATGGCGGCGCATGTCGCGTTTCCTTACATCGATATTCTTCGCTATGGCGGACAGATTCCCGGCAATCCGGAAAACCGCGCGGTGTTCTGCTGCCCGGATGTCGATACGATCAATGTTTACCGGATTGAAAAACTGGTGAGTCAGGATACAGAACGACTGGAGCTCACGCCTTTGACTGTCAAGGATGCAGATACCGTCCTGGCGATGGCCGGCAAGGAATCCGTTGCCCGCTATATGCGCTTTTCGACGTTGAAATCTCGTTCGGAGGCCGTGGACTTAATCCTGCAGCTGACCGCGGGAATTAACAATGCCTGGCTTGTGACCAGAAAATCGACGCAGAAACCAGTGGGCGTGCTGGCATTAAAGCAAACGGAGAAGCCCGAAGTGCGGGATGTGACTTTGTTTCTGGATGAACCAGCCTGGGGCTACGGATTGGGGCAGGAATTGCTGAGCTGGGCAACGGATTTTGCCAGTCAAACTTTGAATATTTCTGTACTGCAGGCTTATATTGCCATGGAGAACACGGCCTGTCAGCGCCTTTTAAGCCGTTTGAATTATAAATTGGAAAAACGCTTCGATTTTGAGGATCAAAGCGTTCTGGTTTATCACAGAATAATCAATTAAAGCTGCGTTCGTTTCGGGACTTGACCTAAACGGAAAGGGGTCTTCCGACGGAAGAACAGAAGACTGCCGAAAAGAGCGGTAACGACTTCCAACAACGATTTCATAAGCGATGTTCCTCCTTTGTCTTTATTCTATGCTTATCCTGGCGGATCTACCATGGACAGGCATGACAAAATCCTCACAATTTTGTAAGGTTTGTGATTCCTTGATTCCTGGAAGCGCAGCCGGCCTGGAGAAGCTGGAAAAGCGGAGGAGATCAAGTCGGCCAGGTTCTGCCGATTATGAGCTTAGACTAAAAACTAACAGTCATGCCAATGAAGCTTGGAAGCGAGATCCAACATCCAGAATAAAAGCGAATGACGCTATTCATGCCAATAAAAAAGTGATTTCTGACATTGAATCCAGAAGATCACTTTTTATTTTACCGTGATTGTCCTTTTGACTTACTCGCCCTGATGAATGAGCTCTAAAACCTTAGCGACTACGTTGTCAATGCTGATGTCTTCCGCTTTTTCCGCCTTGCGCAGCTTCATTTCAACAAGACCGTCGCCGATTTTCTTGCCGACGGTCAGCCGGATTGGCGTACCGATCAGATCCATATCCTTGAACTTAACGCCCGGCCGTTCATCCCGGTCGTCCAGCATGACATCGACGCCGGCTGCCTGCAGCTGGGCATACAGCTGTTCTGCGGCAGCCATCTGCTGCTCATCCTTTTTGGCAATGACAACGATCGCTACCGGATACGGCGCGATATTGATCGGCCAGCATAAGCCATGCTCATCGCTGTGCTGTTCAGCCAGCGCGGCCATGCAGCGGCCGATGCCGATGCCATACGAACCCATCCAGACCGGATTCAGTTTGTTTTCCTGATCGAGATATTCCAGATCCATCGCCTGAGCATATTTCGTTCCCAATTTAAACGTATTCCCGATTTCAATGCCTTTTTTAAAGACGATCTTGCCGCCGCAGATCGGACAGGTATCGCCTTCCATGATCTGCCGGACATCCGCCGTGTAATCCGCTTTGAAATCTTCCTGATTGACATGGATATAGTGATATCCCGTCTTGTTGGCGCCGGTGATGAAATTCGCCATATGCGAAACTTCCAGATCCATGATTAAAGGACAATGCAGACCGATCGGACCAGCGAAGCCGATTTTGGCGTCGGTCGCTTCGACGACCATCTCAGGTTCTGCTAGCGCGATTTCCAAGCCGCCGACAAGCTTGAGAACCTTGGTTTCATTGACTTCCCGATCGCCCCGGACCATCACCGCAAACGGCTTGCCGTCGATGTTGTAAATCAATGTCTTGACAAATTGATTAGCCGCTTCATGCAAAAACTCGGTGACTTCCTCGATCGTGCGCGCATTCGGTGTTTCCACCAATTCCTTCGGCAGATGCGCTTCCATGCTGTCAGCGCCCTCATCTTTGCACGGCGCAACTTCCAGGTTGGAAGCAAAGCTGCATTGGTCGCACAGAACTAAAACATCCTCGCCGATTTCCGTGACCGCCTGGAATTCCTCGGACAAAAGTCCGCCCATGACGCCGGTATCGGCGCGAACGATCTTGTAATCCATGTGCATCCGGTCAAACGCCCGCTTGTAAGCATCGAACATCTTTTGATAGGCGACGTCCATGCCTGCTTCATCCTTGTCAAAGGAATAAGCGTCCTTCATGATGAACTCGCGGACGCGGATCAAACCATAGCGAGGCCGCGCTTCATCCCGGTACTTCGTCTGAAACTGATATAAATTGAACGGCATGTCCTTGTATGAGCGGATTTTCATGCCCGCCGCAACGGCGAACAGTTCCTCGTGTGTCGGACCGAGAACATAGCTCTTGTTAAACCGGTCCTTCAGCGAGAACATGCTGGAACCGAAGTTATCCCGCCGGCCGGATGCGACGTAAACTTCTTCCGGGATCAACGCCGGCATCAACAATTCCTGGCTTCCCGCCTGATCCATTTCTTCACGGACGATGTTTTCAATTTTTTTCAGCACTTTATACCCAAGGGGAAGGTACATATAGACTCCTGCCGAGCTTTTTTTGATCATGCCCGCGCGAACCAGCAGATTACCGCTGACGGAATCTTCATCCTTTACGTTCTCACGCAGAGTCGTAAAGAAACTTTGACTTAATCTCATAACGCTTCTCTCCTATTCTTTGAAATTAACCTTTCTGATTATACCACAATCTGCCTGTTATACCAGAGTGAGGATGTCGAAATTTGCGCGGAAGGAAGGACTTTTTATAAGCATAGTCTGTAAGGAAAGGAGAGTCAGCGATGAAACTAACACAATTGCCATCCGGCCTCAGCGCAGTCATCACGCGCATTGACCTGCCGCCGGCGCTGGCGGACCGGCTGGAAGCTCTGGGTTTGCGGGTGGGCGAGGACATTGAATTTGTCCGCAGTGCGCCGCTGCAGGATCCGGCGGAATACAGCGTCGGGGGCAGCCTGATCGCGCTGCGCCGGCCGGATGCCGCGCGGATCCATGTCGCTTTGAAGAAAACCGAATGAAGACCGTAGCCTTTGTCGGCAATCCCAACGCCGGGAAAACTGCCTGGATCAACGCGCTGTCGGATGCTGGGTTTGAAGTTGGCAACTGGCCGGGCGTTACGGTGGAGCGCAAGCAGGCACAGGTTGAATGGGATAAGGAAGCGATCACCCTGATCGATCTGCCGGGTATTTATGATTTACAGAAAACCAACAACGAGGAACAAATCACCCAGGACTTTCTGGAATCCCAGCCAATCGACTGTCTGATCAACGTCCTGGACGCGACGCATTTACAGCGGGCGCTGCGGCTGACGCTGAAATTAAGGATGCTGCAGATTCCGATGATTCTGATTTTTAACTTTTACGACGAGGTGCTGAAAAATGGAATTGAGATTGACGCGGCAAAGCTGAGCCGTCGTTTGGCCTGTCCGATTCTTTGCGCCAGCGCGTTTGACAAGCAAGCCGGCCGCCAGGTGAAGGACACCGTTCTGGCGATGCTGCATCAGCCCTTTGACGGCTACCGGCCGCTGCTGCCAAAACCGTTGGAACAGGCGTGGGTCGATGAAGTCAACGCGCTGCAGCTGGCAGAACCCTTTGCCTCGCCGCTGGCGTTGAAGAAACAAGCCTATCAAAAGCTCTGTGACCGCCAGCCGCAAGCGATGCATGAGGCGCTGTACCGAGCGGTCGACAGCTTGATGAGCCATGTTCGTCAGGATCCACAGCGGCGGCTGTTAAAAACCAAGCGGATCGACGCGGTGCTGCTGCACCGGATCTGGGGACTGCCGCTGCTTCTGGCGATGAGCTTTGGGATGCTGATGCTTATCTATAATGGCAGCGCGCCGTATGTGGCTTGGCTGAATCAATTAACTCTCTGGATGCAGCACGGCTGCCGGCTCTTATTGGCCTCAATGCCGGCCTGGGTGCAATCGTTGGTCTGCGATGGGTTGTTGGCAGGGATCGGCAGTGTGCTCAGCTTTTTACCGTTAATGGCATTTTTGTATTTCTTCCTCGGCTTGCTGGAAGAAAGCGGCTATATGGCCCGGATCGCGTTTTTAATGGACCGGCTGATGCGGCCGTTTGGCTGCAGCGGCAAAGCGTTTGTTTCCTTGTTGTTAGGCTTGGGATGCAATGTTCCGGCCGTGATGGCGACGCGCGTGATTGAAGAGGAAAGCAGCCGCCGGCGGACAGCGCTGGTCGTTCCATTAATCAGCTGCGGCGCGCGCTTGCCGATTTATCTGTTGTTTTCGGCGGCGTTTTTTCCCGGACAGGGTGGGTTGGTCGTGTTTACGCTGTATGGATTAAGCCTGGTCAGCGCGTTGGTGTTATCGCTGGTGCTGTCGCTGCCGGAGCATCGCAAACAGCCGTGGATGGTGCTGGAGCTGCCGGTATATCGCCGCCCATCGCTGCCGGTGGTGTTCAACAAGGTCCGCCAGGAAGTCAAAAATTACACCCGTAAAGCGCTGACTGTCGTGATGCTGGCAATGACAGTGCTGTGGGGACTGACCTATTTTCCGACCGGGGAGATCGCCACGTCCTACGCCGCGCAGTTTGGCAAGGCGGCGTCCGTGATTTACGAACCGCTGGGTTTCGGCACGCAATGGCCATTGGTTGCCAGCCTGCCTGGATCCATCGCGGCCAAGGAAACAGTCGTCGGTTTTCTGGCTTCGGTGTTAAGCGAAACAACGGAAACGCCGCCGGATTTTGCCGAGGAATCCCGGAACCTGATTTCAGGTCTGGGCGAAGCGGTGAAAAACAGTGTCGTGCACCTAGCGGATTTCAGCCAGGAAGGGCAGGATGCCGGTTTGATCAGCGAACTGGGCGCGCTCTTTCCAGATCCGTTAGGCAAGCTGCGGGCCTATTGCTTCCTTGTCTATTGTCTGTTTTCGATTCCCTGCATCATGACGCTCAACGCCCTGCGGCAGGAATATGGAACGAAGCTGATGCTGAAATCCATCGCGATCATGCTGGCGCTGCCGTATGTGGTCAGTCTGCTTTTATTCCAATTAGGACGCTTGCTGTTCTGGCTGTAATCGGTTGGATAGGAAAAAGAACAGAGTTATCTTGTGAAGTGCAGAACTTTATGGAAAAGCGCTTTCATTTTCGCTATAATAAAGCTACAAGAGGAACCTGAAAAGGAAAGGAAACGAAGATGACAGAAAAAACATCGTTATACGACTTTCATCAAAGCCACCAGGGCAAGCTCGTTGAATTTGCCGACACCTGGCTGCCCGTCCAGTATCCAACCGGCATCCTGAAAGAACATCAGGCGGTCCGTGAACAAGCGGGACTGTTCGATGTGTCGCACATGGGCGAATTTCTCGTCGAAGGTCCTGAAGCGGCCGCTTTTCTCGATCATTTGCTGACCAACAAGATCGCCAATCTGAAACATGGACAGATGCGCTACAGCTGCCTGTGTTATGAAGACGGCGGCACGGTCGACGATCTGATTGTCTACCGGTTTGACGACGAGCATTTTTTATGTGTTGTCAATGCTTCCAACAAGCAGAAAGATTGGGAGTGGTTTAATCAGAACTGCCGTCTCGACGTCCGGCTGCGCAATGTTTCATCGCTCATTTCGCAAGTTGCGCTGCAGGGCCCCAAAGCAATTGAGATCCTGGGCAAGATTGCCGATCTGACTTCACTGCCGGCAAAATCGTATTGGTTTACCGATCAGATCGCGGTCGCTGGCAAGGCCTGTCTGGTTTCGCGCAACGGCTATACCGGCGAGGACGGCGTCGAAATTTACATGCGCAATGAAGACGCGATGGCGATCGTCGAGGCGATCATGACTGCCGGAACGCCGCTGGGATTGATCCCGTGCGGACTGGGCGCGCGCGACACGCTGCGCTTAGAAGCGGCGATGCCACTGTATGGGCATGAGCTGGACGCTGAGACCTCACCGTTAGAGGCGGGTCTGAACTTCGCGGTGAAACTGGATAAAGCTGATTTTATCGGCAAGCAGGGAATTCAGGAAAAAGGTCTGACGAAGGTCCGGATCGGTCTGGAACTGCTCGACCGCGGCATTGCCCGCGAGCATTACGAGGTTCGCCAGGATGGAGCAGTCATCGGTCACATCACCAGCGGGACGATGGCGCCGACGCTGGGCAAAGCGATCGCGATGGCCTATGTCGACGTCGATCACGCTCAGGATGGCGCTGAGGTCGAGGTTGTTCATGGAAACCGAAGCATGAAGGCGCTGATCACGCCGATGCCGTTTTACAAACGGAAATAACGCGGATCAAAGGACGGAAAAGGGCGAAGGAAAACGTTCGTGAAGCGCAGAAACATGGCCTCAGCTTCCGCTTGAACGAGGAAACCTGCAGTCCTTGCTGGAATGGAAAAAACCGGCGGGACTGGGACAATAAAAATAAAATAAGAAATGAAGGAGGACACACAAAATGTCAGTCGTAAAAGAAGGTCTGCTTTACAGCAAGTCGCATGAATGGGTTGAAACGCTGCCAGACGGCACAGTAAAAATCGGAATTTCCGATTACGCGCAGGACAGTCTGGGTGATATCGTATTTGTCGACATGCATCCCGCCGGCGAGGAAGTCGAAGCGGAAGGCGCGTTAGCCGATGTCGAATCCGTCAAAGCCGTCAGTGAAATTTATTCGCCGGTCGCCGGAACGATCAAAGAAACGAATGAGGAATTGATCGACGCTCCGGAAAAGCTGAACGAGGACTGTTACGGCAACTGGATCTGCGTGATGGAGAACGTCAGCGGATTAGACGATCTGTTAAGCCCGGAAGCCTACAGCGAATATCTGACGACGCTGGAGTAGCCCATGAGCGATTACATTGCATCCAGCCCGGAAGAATTGCAGGCGATGCTCGATTCGCTGGGGCTGAAAGATTTAGACGCTTTAACCGGGCATCTGCCCGAAGCGGTGCTTTTAAAGGAAGACGGCTGGGATCTGCCGGAGGGCATGAGTGAATTTGAAGTGTTGGCGAAGCTGAAGAAAATGGCCTCGCACAACCGGATTTATGAAGATCTCTACCGCGGGGCGGGCGCTTACCGCCATTACATCCCGAGTCTCGTCAACGCGCTGTCCAGCCGCGGCGAGTTTCTGACGGCGTATACGCCGTATCAGGCGGAAATGAGTCAGGGACTGCTGCAGTCCATTTTTGAATATCAGACAATGATCTGCGAGCTGACGGGCATGGACGTCAGCAACGCCAGTGTGTATGACGGCGCGACGGCCGCGGCTGAAGCCTTGCTGATGTGCCGGGATCCGAAGCATCGCCGCGTGCTGGTGCCAGCGTCGGTGCATCCGCAGATCCTGCAGGTAATCCGGACGTACGGCGAGGCCTACGGTATGACAATCACTGTCTTAGAGTGTCCGCACGGCGTGCTGGAAGAAAGTGTGCTGCGGGAAGCGCTGAGCGAGGATACGGCCTGTCTGCTTTTGCAGCAGCCGAACTATTTCGGTTTAATTGAAGACGCAGAAACGCTGTTTGCAGCGGCGGCGGAGAAAAAGGTAAAAGGGATTCTGCACATCAATCCGATCGCGGCGGCACTGCTGCCGTCAGCGAAGGAAGCCGGCGCTGTGATCGCGGTCGGCGAAGGCCAGCCGTTAGGCATGCCGCTGAACTTCGGCGGGCCGTATCTGGGCTTTATGGCCAGCGTATCGGCGATGATGCGCAAGCTGCCCGGCCGGATTGTCGGCCAGAGTACCGATCACGAAGGCCGGCGGGCTTACGTCCTGACCCTGCAGGCCCGTGAACAGCACATCCGCCGGGAAAAGGCCAGCAGCTCGATCTGTTCCAATCAGGCGTTATGCGCGCTGAGAGCGGCGATCTACTGCAGCGCGATGGGCACGGAAGGCATCGAACAGGTCGCCTCGCACTGTGTCAGCAACGCCCATTATTTAGCGCAGGAGCTATGTGAAAAAACAAAGCTCAAACTGAAATATGCCGGCGAATTCTTCCATGAATTCGTAACGGTCAGCGACGTGCCGAGCGGCGTGCTGCTCAAACATCTGGAAGATCACGGCATCCTGGGCGGACTGCCGCTGAGCGATCACGAAATTCTGTGGTGCGCGACAGAAGTGAACAATAAGGAAAATATGGATCATCTGGTCGAACTGATCGGGGAGGTGGCCGCATGAGCCAGCTGATTTTTGAACGCGGAACCCAGGGACATCGGGGCGTGGCGCTGCCAAAGCTTCAGGTTCCTGCGTATACTTTAAAAACAAAACTGCGCGCTGAGAAACCGCAGCTGCCTTCGGTCAGCGAACTGGAGGTCGTGCGCCATTACACCGAATGCTCCCAGCGTGTCAAGGGCGTCGATCACGTCTTTTATCCATTAGGCTCCTGCACGATGAAATACAATCCGAAAGTCAACGAAGACGCGGCCAACCTGGAGGGCTTTACGGCGATCCATCCGCTGGCGCCGGAAGAGGACGTGCAGGGCTGTCTGGAAGTTGTCGCAACGCTGGAAAAATATCTGACGCAGATCACCGGCATGGATGCGTTCTGCTTCCAGCCGGCCGCAGGCGCGCATGGCGAATTCAGCGGCCTGATGACGATCCGCAACTATTTGAAACGCCATCATGAAGATCAGCGCACCGTCGTGTTCGTGCCGGATTCCGCTCATGGAACCAATCCGGCCAGCGCGGTGATGGCGGGCTTTACGGTCAAGCAGATTCCAAGCAACGCGGAAGGCAACGTCGATGTGGAAGCGTTGCGGGCGATGGCGGATGAAACGACCGCGGCGCTGATGCTGACGAATCCCAACACATTGGGCCTGTTTGAAAAAGATATTTTGGAAATCACAAAAATCATTCACGACGCCGGCGGTCTGGTTTATTACGACGGCGCGAATCTGAACGCGATCATGGGCATTGCGCGTCCGGGCGATATGGGCTTTGACGTTGTCCATCTGAATCTGCATAAGACGTTCTCCACGCCGCATGGCGGGGGCGGGCCGGGCAGCGGGCCGATTGGCGTCAAGCGCCATTTGATTCCCTATCTGCCGTCGCCGCGGATCGAAAACGGCCGGATTCATGAGGACTGTCCGGAAAGTTTAGGCCGGATGAAGATGTTCTACGGCAATTTCGGCGTCATGGTCCGGGCTTTAACCTATGTCATGATCTTAGGCAAGGAAGGTCTGCGCCGGACAAGCCAGGTCGCGGTGCTCAACGCTCGCTATCTGGAACATGAACTGAGCCGGAACTACGATATGGCGATTGACCAGCCGTGCATGCATGAATTCGTCATGACGCTGAAACGTCAGCATAACGACCTGGGCGTCAGTGCGATGGATATCGCCAAGGGGATGATCGACCGCGGCATCCATCCGCCGACGATGTATTTCCCGCTGATCGTGGAAGAAGCGCTGATGGTGGAACCGACGGAAACCGAACCGAAGGCGGTGCTCGATGAAGCAGTGCGCGTGCTGAGTGAGCTGCTTGACTTGGCGGCCAGTGATCCGCAGGCACTGCAGGCATGTCCAACGACGACGCCAGTCGGCCGGATCGACGAGGTTCAGGCGGCCCGGCATCCGATTCTGCGCTGGCAAAAGGGAAACAAATAGCACAATGCTGTATTTTACAGAGGGTCAGACTTTTGACCCTTACTTTAATTTAGCGATGGAGAAGTGGCTGTGCGATCATCTCGACGGCCGGCGGATTCTCTATCTGTGGCAAAACGAGCATACCGTTGTCATTGGCAAAAACCAGAATCCGCTGAAGGAATGTCGGCTGGCGGCGCTGAAGCAGGACGGCGGCTTGTTAGCCCGGCGCTGTTCCGGCGGCGGGGCGGTCTATCACGATTTGGGCAACCTGAACTTTACGATGTTGGTTCCCAACGATCAGTTTGATCTGCATCGACAATGCTCCGTGCTTTTGCAGGCTGTGCGTCAGTTCGGGGTGGACGCGCAGTTTTCAGGCCGCAACGATCTGACGGCGCAGGGCCGGAAATTTTCCGGCAACGCCTTTTATCACGGGCCCCACGGCAGCTTTCATCACGGCACGCTGCTCGTCGATACGGACAGCGAGAAAGTGGCCAGATACCTGAAGGTATCCGCCGCGAAGCTGAAAGGCAACGGCGTCGATTCCGTCCGTCAGCGCGTCATCAATTTAAAGGAATGCGCGCCAATGATGACGATCAGCCGGCTGAAAACCGCACTGCGGGAAGCGATGGAACAGGTTTATGGAGAACTGGGAACGATGTGGGAATGGACACCGGCGCAGATTGCGGAAATCAAAGCGCTGGCCCAGTTTTACCGCAGCGACGCCTGGCTGTTCCCAGAGAAATTCCAGGCTGATTTATGTTTGGAGAAACGTTTCGCCTGGGGTGAGATCCAGGCGCAGCTGCAGCTGCAGTCCCAGCGTATCTGCGCCTGCCGGCTGTATACCGACGCGATGGATGCGGCGGCGATCACGGAGCTGGAAGCCTTGCTTCATGATTGTCCGCTGACGTCCCAGGCGCTGCAGGAACGCGCTTTATCCGCAAGTCCGCACCATCCGCTGATCCCGGAATGCATTGCGTGGATCAGCCAAGAAATAGAAGGGCAGGAAGCAAAATGGGATTAAAAACCGAGCTTGTGATTCTCGGCGCCGGCCCGGCCGGCTATGAAGCGGCAATTCACGCCGCCCAATGCGGCATGCAGGTCGTGCTGATCGAAAAAGACCAGGTCGGCGGCACATGTCTTAACCGCGGGTGTATTCCGACTAAAAGCCTGTTATACCAGGCGCATCAGCTGCGGATTGCGGCGCAGTACGCCAAGATCGAGATCGACGGCGAAGCACTGCGGCTGCAGAAGGAAGACACCGTGGGGAAGCTGCAGAAGGGAATTGCCCAGCTGATCAAAGGCAATTCAATCCAGTTTCTTCATGGCGAAGCGAAAATAACCGGCCCGCAGACGGTCAGTGTGAATGATGAGATCATTGAAGCTGAACATATTTTGATCGCGACCGGCTCCCGGACTTCAGTTCCGCCGATTCCGGGAATTGAACTGGCGATGACCTCGGATCAGGTGCTGCAGTGGGATCGTCCGCTGCCGCAGCAGGCTGTGATTATCGGGGCCGGCGTGATCGGCCTGGAATTTGCGGATTTATTATTGGATCTGGGGGTTGGGGTAACGCTGTTGGAAGCCGCCCCGCGGCCGTTGATTCAGGCGGATCGGGAAATTGCGCAGAATCTTCAAATGATCCTCAAGCGCCGGGGCGCGCAGCTGCATTGCGGCATTACGATTACCCAGATTCATGAAAATGCCGTAGACTATGTAGAAAAGGAAAAACCGATGCGCGCGGAAGGGGAATGGATCATCGCCGCAACCGGACGCAAACCGGTGTTATGCGATTGCGCGCCGGCACTGGCGCAGGAGCGCGGCCGTTTGATCACGGATGCCTGCGGCCGGACGTCGGTTCCTACGATTTATGCTGCTGGGGATGTGACCAGCCGGATTCAGCTTGCGCATCTGGCCAGCGCGCAGGCGATCAATGCGGTGGATACAATGCTGGGCCGGACGCCGCAGTTTGATTTAAACTGCGTGCCGTCATGTCTGTACACCCATCCGGAAGCGGCGTGGGTCGGCTTGTCGGAGGAGGAAGCGCAGGCGCAGGGGTTATCGGTCATCGTGGGCAAGACCAGCACCTTAAGCAATTCCAAATCCATGATCGAACAGGCGCCGCGCGGTTTTGTCAAGCTGATCGCCGATGCGGCCACCCGTCAGTTAGTGGGCGGGGTGATTGCCGGAGCGCATGCCAGCGACTGGATCGGCACAGTGGCTCAGGCCGTCAGCCAGCATTTGACGATCGACGACTGCCAGCGCGTGATCATGGCTCATCCAACCTGGAGCGAAGCGCTGCACGAAGCGCTGATGGACTTTGATCAGCATGCCATTCATACCTTATATAAGCGTACAAAATAACGAAAAGGCGGGCTCTCTTTTACCGGAGGACCGCCTTTTATCGTAAGAATTGTAAAATTTTTCAAAACGGATCATTTAATCCTTTACTTTGGGGCACAATTTCATTATAATCATGGATAATACAAAAAGGGAAAAGGAGCGAATACTATGGCATATTACTATGATCAACCGTCTCATACCTTCAGCGAATACCTGTTGGTTCCGGGCTATTCTTCCAGCGAGTGCATCCCGACGTCTGTCAGCCTGAAGACGCCGTTAGTCAAGTTCAAGAAAGGTGAAAAACCGGCGATCGAAATGAACATCCCGATGGTCAGCGCGATCATGCAGGCGGTGTCCGATGACCGGATGGCGGTGGCGCTGGCAAAGGAAGGCGGCGTTTCGTTCATCTTTGGATCACAGTCGATTGAAAGTCAGGCGGCGATGGTTGCCCGTGTGAAAAATCACAAGGCCGGCTTTGTCGTCAGCGATTCCAACATTACGCCGGATATGACGCTGGCGCAGGTTCTTGAACTGGTCGAGGAAACAGGACATTCCACGATGCCGGTCACTGAGGACGGAACTGCCAACGGACGCTTAGTCGGCATGGTTACCAGCCGCGATTACCGGGTTTCCCGGATGGCGCCGGAAACCAAGGTTGCGGACTTCATGACACCGTATGACAAATTGATCGTCGGTCATGAGAGCGACACCTTGTCGGACTGCAACGATCTGATCTGGGAACACAAGCTGAACCAGCTGCCGATCATCGACGAGAATCAGCACCTGTTGTATCTTGTTTTCCGTAAGGATTATGCCACGCATAAAGAAAATCCGGATGAGCTCCTGGATTGCCACAAGCGGTATATCGTCGGCGCGGGCATCAACACGCGCGACTATGCGGAACGTGTTCCGGCGTTAGTGGAAGCGGGCGTTGACGTGCTGTGCATCGATTCTTCGGAAGGCTTCAGCGAATGGCAGAAGCGCACGATTTCCTGGATCCGTGCGAAATACGGCGACTCCGTTAAGGTTGGCGCAGGAAACGTCGTCGACCGCGAGGGATTCCGGTTCTTAGCGGAGAGCGGCGCGGATTTCATTAAAGTCGGCATCGGCGGCGGTTCCATCTGCATCACCCGTGAAACCAAAGGCATCGGCCGCGGTCAGGCGACAGCGGTCATCGAAGTTGCGAAAGCCCGTGACGAATATTTTGAAGAGACCGGAATTTACATCCCGATCTGTTCGGACGGCGGCATCGTTTACGATTATCATATTACCTTAGCGTTAGCGATGGGCGCGGATTTCGTCATGCTGGGACGGTATTTCAGCCGCTTTGAAGAATCGCCGACAACGAAGCTGATGGTCAATGGCACCTATGTCAAAGAGTATTGGGGCGAAGGCAGCAACCGTGCCCGCAACTGGCAGCGCTACGATTTGGGCGGCGCTCAGAAGCTGAGCTTTGAGGAAGGCGTCGATTCCTATGTTCCGTATGCCGGAACGTTAAAGGAAAACGTCACGCTGACGTTGTATAAGGTGAAATCGACCATGTGCAACTGCGGTGCACTCTCGATTCCTGAGCTGCAGCAGAATGCCCGGCTGACCCTGGTTTCCGCGACCTCGATTGTCGAAGGCGGGGCGCACGACGTCATTGTCAAAGACAAGAGCTCGATGAAATAAGCTTTTCCCTTACCCTGAGTGAAAGATCGGAAACCTCCGGTCTTTTTCTAAAGGGGGAAGGGGATCAAGATAAGTTGGCAAAATTCAAAAGTTGGTAAGAAAGGCAATCGGCGATTGCAAAGAAACCCGAATTTTGTTACATTAGGACTGGAATAAAAAGGAAGTTGAAGGAGGAACAGCGATGAAACAGGATATGATTTTAATTTTAGATTTAGGCAGCGATGAAAATACCGTACTGGCGCGGATGATCCGTGATCTGGGTGTCTACAGCGAGATTAAACCGCATGATATCACGGAAGAAGAACTGGCGAAGCTGGATAATGTCAAGGGGATCATCCTTAACGGCGGCCCGCTGAACATCGTCGACGGCAAGGCGATTGAAGTTCGTGATTTTATCTATGATGCAGGCGTCCCGGTGCTGGCAGTGAATTATGCGGCGGCCAAGGGCAAGCATTGCCTTGATCAGTGGCCGGCAGAGGAAGACGCGATGCGAGCGGTCGTGAATTCCTTCTTGTTTGACACTTGCCATGCGGAAGCGAATTGGAATATGAAAAACTTCGTTGCCGACCAGATCGAATTGATCCGGCGTCAGGTCGGGGATAAAAAGGTGCTGCTTGCGTTGTCCGGGGGCGTTGATTCTTCGGTCGTCGCAGCCTTGTTGATCAAAGCGATCGGCAAGCAGCTGGTGTGCGTGCATGTCAATCATGGCCTGATGCGCAAGGGTGAATCGGAAAGTGTAATTGAAGTGTTCCGCAATCAGATGGATGCGAACTTGATTTATGTGGATGCGAGCGAGCGGTTCTTAACGAAACTGGAAGGGGTAGCGGATCCGGAACAGAAACGTAAAATTATTGGCGCTGAGTTCATCCGTGTGTTCGAGGAAGAAGCGCGCAAGCTGGAAGGGATTGACTTTTTGGCGCAGGGCACGATCTATCCGGATATCGTGGAATCGGGCACGAAGACCGCGAAGGTCGTCAAGTCGCATCACAATGTCGGCGGCCTGCCGGAAGACATGAATTTCGAGTTAGTTGAACCGTTGTATTATCTGTTCAAGGATGAAGTCCGGGCATGCGGCCTGGAACTGGGCTTACCGCATGACATGGTCTTCCGTCAGCCATTCCCGGGGCCGGGACTGGGCGTCCGCTGCCTGGGCGCAATCACAAGAGAACGGCTGGAAGCGGTGCGGGAATCGGATGCGATCCTGCGCGAGGAGTTTGCGAAGGCGGGACTGGATAAGAAAGTTTGGCAGTATTTCACGATTGTTCCGGATTTCAAATCGGTGGGCGTCAAGAACAATGCGCGCTGCTTTGAGTATCCGGTGATCATCCGCGCCGTCAACACGATCGACGCGATGACCGCTTCGATTGAACAGATCGACTGGCCGGTGCTGACAAAGATCACGGATCGGATTTTAAAGGAAGTCAAAAATGTGAACCGGGTTTGCTATGATTTATCGCCGAAGCCATGTGCGACGATCGAGTGGGAATAGAAAATTGAAAAAAGTGCCTTATTAGGCACTTTTAGCATATTTAAGGTATCACTAAGTACAAATTGAGTACAAAATCTATTCGATAAACTATTTAAAAATGTTTGGTGAAGTTATATTTCTCGTATTTTAAAATATCTACGAAAATGATATTAATAACAAATATATTCCTATTGACCAAAAATGAAATTTATTCATTTTTGGTCAATAGAGCTCGGTATATGTCAAAATATCATATTAAAATAAGTGTTTTCTGTTACGGCTTAAAACCTTTAACTTGTATAGTCAATAATTATGTCTAAAAATTATACAATATCAATATGAGAAAATATTTAAAAGAGGTACTGCTATGAATAAATTAGTTATAATTGGAAATGGATTTGATTTAGGTCATAATTTACCAACACAATTTAAAAATTTTATAGAATCAAATGAAAAATATTTGCAAAAATACAAAATTTTCAAAGGTGAAAATTGGAATAATATTGAAGAAAATTATAAAAATTTAGTAATAGATATAATGAAAAATAGGGAATATGTGGATGTTTCTGAAATATTAGAAAGTATTATTTCTGAATTTGGATTTGATAAATATGGCGAAATTGCTTATTTACATTTGGAGTCTAAAGAGTTCTTAAGCGAAGTAAATAAGGTTCAAGAGCTTGTGGAATTACTGACAAATTTTGAAAAAAATTTTATAAAATATTTAAGAAAAAATTGTAATCAAAAATTTTTTAAAAATATTACCCCTAGAGAAAGAATAAAAGACATATTAAAGGAATCTAGATTGATTATTAATTTTAATTATACAGATGTTGTTGAAAAAGTATATTCCATTAGAGACATTATTCATATTCATGGACATATTAATGATAATAATATTGCCATAGGTACTGATGCATTAGATGAATTGATGGAGTCAATGATGGATACACGATATCCAACTGAAATTCCTTGTAAAGATAAATATGCTTTTCAAGAAAAGATGTTATATTATGAAGAAGATGAAGATGGAAATCTATACGAAAAGGAGAATTTAAGAAGATTATTTAATGAAATAGAGAGTTCAATTGAAGAGAATGAATCTAAACTTTTCACATTAATAGATAAAAAAAATAAGGATGCACTTTACTCGAGAAACAATGTTAAAAGAATACTAGATAAAGAACGATTTGATGAAGTCATTATTTTAGGACACTCATTAGGTGAAGCTGATATGTCAGTTTTTAGTAGAATTAACAAAACCGCATATGTAACTTGTTATTATTATGAAGGGGCTACAAAAGAAGATATAAATAGAATGAAACATAATTTGGATGTACTTAAATTAAATTATGATTTAGTGCCAAATGGTTTGTTATATAAATAGGACAATTTAATTAAAGAAAGAAAATTGATTATTATGAATGCTATTACTAGATAAACTTTATGAATTTGATGTTACTGAAAAGATTTTATATCAGATGGACATTTCTATTAATAACATTGGAAAAATGATTGATGGATTTCCAAAAGGTTTAAAAATAGAAAGAAATATCAGAAAAATTTATTTTATTTCATTATAAATCAAAAAATCTAAAGACATTTAAAAAAAATATTTTGAAAAAGAATATAATGAAAGATAAGGAAGGAGGAATTAATAAGGAAATTCTAAATTACTAGGAAGAGAGAGTAATTGTCTAGTTTGATTTACTATGTCATAATATATTTTATATTAGTGAGTTTAATTAAATGCTATGAAAAATATATTTTTACTATTATTGGCAGTATTATTCTAATTAGGTTATCAGGAACAAATCATGTGAATAGATAAACCAGAAAATCCTGCTTTTATTGGTTCATACAATGAATATAAACCTGGAAAAAGATAATTTGTAATATCAATGTTATAGTTTGAAATTTAATCTTTTTAATTTTACGCAATATCTTACTACGACAAATCAAAAATGAAAAGACAAGAGGAAATTCTATGAAATTGAAAAATGCCTGGTATCATAATGAGAATGATCGCTTAATTCAAGGTAATTTAGTTATTGATCAGGATCAGATCGCTGAGTTCTGTAATGACTCAGAAGAACTGGATTGCAGTCATCTGTTAGTTCTTCCCGGTATGGTCAATGCCCACTTTCATGGCACCAGCACTGTCACGCGCGGCTTGTTTATGGATATGCCGGTGGCGCAATGGCTCAACGACACGCCGCAGGGACAGCTTCAACAACGATTTGTCAATGCGTTAAACCGCTGCACAGAAGAAGAAAAGATTCAACTATCGCTGTATGAATATATATCGATGCTGAAGCAAGGCGTAACGACCGTTTTTGACTGCCGCTTGTTTCAACAAGATTATCAAGCCAAGAAAAGAGCTGGCGAGCTGTGCGGAATCCGTCTGACTTTGGAAGCGGATGATCCATCACAATTAGATGATCAGGGGCTGTTAAAAACAGCGCTGCCGTTGCCGGAGGAAAGCAGCTGGTCGCAGGATCGCTGCAGTCAAGCACAGTTCTGGAAACAAAATCATCCGCAGACAATGTTCAAAGCGCATTGCATGGAAACAGATCTGGCCGCCTCGACCATTCAATCAAAAGGCTATCGACATACGATTGAAGCTTATACTCAAGCCGATCTGCTCGATGAACACAGCGTTCTCATTCATAACTGTAAAGCTCCGGCAGAGGCGATCCAGCTTGCCGAAAAACGAGGCGCACGGATGATCAACTGTCCAATCTCCAATCTGAAGTCGCAGAACGGCGTCAGTCCGCTGAAAATGATGCTTGATCAGGGAATTGAAATCGGGTTGGGCACAGATTGGGGAAGACTGCAGTTCATGGATGTTATGAAATGTGAGTATCTGCTTCTGCGGGATCAACATGTTCTCAATCCAGCGCAAATCGTCTGGAAAATGGCGACGGAGTGGGGCGCGCGCTGCTGCGGATGGCCGGAAACCGGCCGTCTGAAGCCTGGAATGCAGGCCGATCTCATTTTTATCCGAATGGACGATCCGGATTTTCAGCCGCTGATCAGCACACCCCAGTTCAGCGACGTCCTGCAGAACTGGGTTTTCGACGGCCGCCCAGAATGGATCGAACATGTCATGGTCGCCGGGCAATGGAAAGTCAAAAATCGGAAAGTTTGCATTCTTAACGAAGCTGAGCTTGTTGCACGACAGCGGCAGCTGATGAAGAAACTGATATCGGAAACCTTGAAGTAAGCATGGTGTTCATGCTTATTTTCTTGTATACTAAAAGATAAGAAAATAAGAAAGGAATGATTTCTCTGTCAATCTTGAACAAAATGATCCTTTCACTGCTGAGTCTCTGTCTGCTCGGCGGTTGTCAGAAAAATCCAAAGACAACGCACGTGCCCGATACCAGTCTGGCGACGGATACTGCGGAGGTCGAATATTACAACTCAACGAAAGCTCCGGAATGGACATGGCGCGAAGGGATTAAAATGGATGGCTATCTTTTAACCAGCGATGCGGAGCATACGATGGAAAGCACGATCCTGAACGGCAGCGATACCGCAACACTCAGCTTCTGGATCAAGCCGTCGACAAACGTTCCGGATCTGCCGCTGATCTCCGTAGTCAACGAGCAGCAGGAAATGATGAAGCTGACCAACCTGACGCCCCGGGAAGACGGAACTTTGCAGGGAATGGCGCTGCAGATGAAAGCTGAGGGGCAGGAACAGTGGCTGATTTCCAACAGCGAATTTACGCTGAATACCCATCGTTACAATCAAATTGTGATTGTTTTTGAAGGAACGCAAGCAACAGTCTATCTCAATGGACAGGCGGCAATGACAGGGCAAATGGGCGCTTCGATCAATCAGATTGAAAAATCTTGGCTTGTCGTCGGCAAGGATGCGATTGCTTATGGCGATTGCATGGAAGGACAGTTCCAGGATTTTCAGATTCGGAAAAAAGCCCTGAGCGCTTCAGAAATCGAAGATGAATTCGACCGTTTTTATCCAGAGGTGCTACTCAGTGAAATCACCATTCCGAATGCGGAGGATCTGCGAGAAAACCTGACGCTGTATCCTGAGGTGGACAGTCAGTACGAAGCCCAATGGATCAGCAGCGACCCAGCTTTTTTGAAAGTCGAAAACAACGAAGGCGTGATCACTGTTCCAACTCCGGAGCAGGGGGATCAACAGATTACGCTGACGCTCTCAACTAAAATCAAAAACCGTCAGTTCCAACGCGACTTCCCGATCACAATCCGGGCCCAGACACCGGCAACCCGCTTGCTTCGTGATGTCAAAGCGCTGCCGATTACATTGGGCACATTGCTGAATGCGGGGAGTTCACTGCCAACCGTGGGCGAAAATGACAGCGTGATCGAATGGAAGGTGGTTTCAGGTGAAATTCGATTGGAAAACAATGTTCTGATCAAAATAAATCCGGAAGACGAACGTGTGCCGGTCCAGCTGGAAGCGACGCTCCGGCAGGGGGATCAGCAGGAAACGGTGACGATCGAAGCCGTTGTGCTTGACGCTTATGCAGGTTATATCTTATCGTATTTCAACGGCGATCTCGGTAAAGAAACGGGAAAGCTGGCGTACAGTCTGGACGGTCTGCACTGGACTGATTTGAATCAGGGACAAGCCATTCTGACCAGTAAGCTGGGAACCGGACGGGTCCGCGATCCGTTTATCGGCCGCGACGCCGAAGGTCAATTTGTGATTCTGGCGACGGAAGGGTATGATAATCCTTCGATCTATGTCTGGAAAAGCGAAGACCTTGTGAATTTAAGCGATCATGGCCTGCATCGGATCGCCTGGTTCGATAAAGGACTGTACAGCACCGGAAGCCGGGCCTGGGCGCCGGAAATGACGTATGATCCCGCTGCCGGAGAGTATGTGATTTATTATTCCGATGCGCAGGATCCGAAAAGCGGATCCATGTTTGCGGTGACTACCCAGGATTTTGAAACCTTTACTTATCCCAAATCGCTGTTCAATCCAGGCTATAAAGTGATCGACGGCACAATCCTGCGCATGCATGGTCAGTATTGGATGCTTTATAAAGATGAACGCGAGGCGGCGCAGACGATCTTCTATACGGGCACCCAGGATCTGACTGCGGGGTTTACGCGCCGTTATGATGATTTGTTTATCTATAACCGCAAGTATATTGAAGGACCGTTTACGCTGCCGTCGCTGCATGAGCCCGGTGTTTTCTATCTGTACGTGGACAATTACCCGAATCAGCGTTTCTATGTCGCGCGCTTTTCTCAATTAGGAGAAGACGCTGATTTTGAGTGGCTCGCAGAAGTCGACTATACGCTGCCCAACGACGACGTCCGGCATGGCTCCGCGATCCCGGTAACGCAGAAAGAGCTTGATCGTATTCTGCAAGCCTATTCCTGATTTTTAACGGTCGGGGATTGAACAGGGCAGCTGAGATCGCCGCGAATCCGCGTTGGACAGTTTGATTTTAATCCTTCCATGATTCTAATGAAAAACGTTTCTTACTCGAGCCCTGGCTTCAACCAGGACTGATTTAAGAAACGTTTTTTCTGTAACAGCGGAAAGGTCAAAGTTCCGTCTTTTTCTCTGATCTTTTGCTTCGCTTTTCGTATTTCAATGTAGGCCTTCCTTGCACTGTAAGTCTTTCTTTTACCAGATCAGGCAAGTGATAATAAGTTGTCATTCTTTGCCCCGGAAGGAAAGGATCTTCGACACTTTAAGCCAATCCGAATTCCCTCCAGACGGATAAAATTGTACTGTGACTGTGACCGGTTAATCGGCCGGCCTCTCTGGAAGACAGAAGCGGATGATCCAGTTTCATCTGACAGATCGTCTGAATATCGCAATCTTTAATTTTCTTTTTAGACGTGGAAATTTTATTATTTTTGTTTTGTTTCTCTGTCTGTTCGTCGTAGAGCCCGCTTTGTTTCAATATCCGGTAAACCGCATGGCGCTCCATGCCAACAAGCTCGGCAATCTCCTGAGTGGAGGCTTGCGGACGGTCCTTTTTCATCTGGCAGATCTTTTCATTCCGCGCTTGGGTCCGATGATGATAACGCACTTGTTGCCGCTTTACGCCCAGCTTTCGTTCCTTCTGACTGTCATAAATTCCGGCGTTGACCTGGACTTCTTTTACTAAATCCCGGCTGACGCCGAAGTATTTCGCCAGGGCCCGCACTGACATTTCAGGATTTTTAACGCTCATTTCCAGGATATTCAGTTTTTCTGATTTCCACGCGGCTTTTGTGAATTCGATCCAATCCAGACCAGCCAGATCGCATTTCAGGATTTGAGAAAGTGAGGAGCGAAGCAGATCAGCTTTGATCGCTTCGGTTTCGCTTTTCTTACAGTTAATTTCAAAATAGCGCTCAGCGGTGATGCCATGGTCCAGGGCCAGCTTTCTTTTTTGCGCGTCGTTCACTTTGTTTTTCTTTAACGTATTCTTAAAATAACCAGTGCCTTCCTCATAATGCTGCTTTCCATGCGCTTCCAGGATCACGCCGAAATCCGGCAGATAGAAATCATAGGAAAACGACTGCGCCCACGGCAGCTCTTTTCTGGAAGCTTCCTGGATATAATGAATTTCAAGATGATCCAGCACGGATTTGATCAGCCGGTGCGGAAAGGAGCGCCCGACAGACCAGGAACAGGCGCAGCCGATGGAATGCGTATGATGCAGCGTCGAAATCGCAATCGCTTTTTCGCGCACGTTACCGCAATAGGGACAACGGAAGCGAAGCTTTTTGTTTTGTCCGCGGGTATATTGTCGGGCTTCGTCTTCACCGCCGGGAAAAAAGGGGATCATCCAGCGATCGGTTTGAGCGATGGAACGCTTTCCAGACAGAGGCGAATACCGACAGTGACCGCAGGCACAGCTTTTCGGCGGCAGAACTCGTTCTTCCGCCATCCAGGTTTTAGCGCCACACCGCGAACACAAGATCAGAACTTCGCGCTGCGTCATCCGAGGATTGGTTTTTAAACGCCCGCGGCGCTGATCTATAATCGTATAATCCCGCCGGGCGTCCGCAAACCGCTGCCCCAGCGACGTAACAAAACCGAAATGGCGCGTTTGAAGGATCCTGCCTAAAATACAATACTTGACAGAGCTGGCCGGCACCGCGGGAATAATCCGGCCGGCATACCGGATATCCAGCACCGATTCGCCATGATTTCCTTTTTCAGCCCGCAGGATCGTCAGTAGGCCCTGCTGATCATCATAATGAAAGGGAATGTCAAAACCTTCCGACTGATTCCAGGCAATAAAATGACGCGCGTCGCGGGGAAGTCCGGATAAATCAACAGAGCGCATAGGATCACCTCGCTTTTATCCAACGGATTGTTTCTGAGTATAGAACTTAACTGTAAATAAAAAGAGAATTATGGCACAGTCTGCGCTTAAAATCCTGATGAAAGTGGGATGCGGAAAGTAAAGCAATGGGGAAGGGCGGCCGCACTATTTCTTTAGGAATATATCTTTTTGCCGGAAAAACGGTCTTCAACAGGAAGAAAAGCGGCTGTTCTGCGCCGCTTGCTTGTCCTCTGTAAAAATCTGTTAAACAAGCGATCAGGGCCTTTAAAACATAATCTCAGAATACTTTAAACGACCTCCGAGCGCCGCAAATCCTGCTGAATTTTCTTAAACGCCGCATCGATCCCGAAATCTCTAACCCATTCCAAATACTGCTGAAGCAGCGCTGCGGTATGCGGATGCATGAACTGCTTGTCGCTGCCCTGAAGGAAATACTCGATCGGCGAAGCGTTTGTATACTTCTCTTTCTGATACGTCTGACACGCTGCGATCCGGTCGCAGACCATCTCTGCGACATACCGCTTCGGCATTTCCACGCAAAATAGGCCCTGACATTGCTTGTTCCGGTCAATCCAATACTCCCAATGATGCTTGTTATGCCCTTTGTGATGCAGCCAGCCCTCGGAATAGCCTTTGGCTTCTTTTTCGGCGTCGATCGGCGAGCGGTAGCCTTGGAAATAACGCACTCCCGCCCAGAATTCAACCGGGCTGTATTTCGACAGATCATGAAGCAGACCCTGCTTGATCAAGCCCATTTTAAAGCACAGCCGTGTCACTCGCAGCTTGTGCAGTGTAATCGTCTTTAAATGTCCCCAGAAACGTAAGGGGAATGAGGAAGAACGCATATCGATCCTTCTTTCTGTTCTGTTTTCCATTCTATATGAATGTTAAAAAAAAGGCAAATCAAAAGTCCGCAAAAAGGCATGAGAAAGAGTTTCACCAAACCGTTTTTCATGCTAAAATAATACAATGAGCGGAGGGTTAACATGAACCGACATAGTTGTAGAGAAAAAGCGATGATCTGTTTGTATCAGCATCGTCTGCTGAACAAACCGATGGATGAAATCATTGAGGAAGTCATGGAGATGAAAACCGGAGAGCTGGATGATTTCAGCCGGATTCTGATCCTGGATACCCTGGACAATGAAAAACGATATATCCAATACATTAACGAAACCTTAAAGGATTGGAGCTTTGAGCGCTTAGGCGTTCTCGAACAGGCGATTCTGCTGATGGCGTGCAGCGAACTGGATCACCAGACGGCCTCGGCAGCGATCATCATTGATGAAGCCGTGCGGTTAGCGAAAGATTACTGCGACGACGAAGCCTACCGATTGATCAACGGCGTTCTGGACAGAATATGAGAAACCGGCAGCTGAGCGTCAGCGCCTTAGTCCGGTATCTGAAAGGCAAGCTGGATCAGGATCCGCTGATTCAGCGGGTGATCGTTGCGGGCGAGATTTCCAATTTCACAGCCCATCGCAGCGGTCATTGGTATTTCACATTAAAGGATGAGAAATCACGCATCAGCTGTGTGATGTTTGCTTCCAATGCGGCCCGCTGCAAGTTTATTCCCAAGGAAGGCGACTCCGTGCTGGTGCAGGCCAACACGTCGATCTTTGAAGCCAGCGGACAGCTTCAGCTTTATGTTACGGCGATGAAGCCGACCGGTTTAGGCGATCTGTATTTGAAATATGAAGAATTGAAGCGCAGGCTGCATGAGGAAGGTCTGTTCGATCCGGCCCGGAAAAAACCGCTGCCCCAGTATCCGATGCGGATAGTCGTCATCACTGGAAAAAACACCGCGGCGCGCCAAGACGTTGTTACGACGCTGGCCCGGCGGTGGCCGATTGCCCAGGTGAGCGAAATCCCTGTGCTGGTGCAGGGAGAAGGCGCGGCCGGACAGATCTGCGCGGCACTGCGGCAGGCGGACACGTTAGGTTTTGACGTCATGATCTTAGCCCGCGGGGGCGGATCGATTGAAGATCTGTGGTCGTTCAATGAAGAATGCGTAGCCCGAACGATGGCCGGTTTGCAAACACCGGTAATCTGCGGCGTCGGTCATGAAGTCGACGTCACGATTGCCGATCTGGTCGCTGACCGGCGGGCTCCGACGCCCACCGGCGCGGCCGAGATGGCAACACCGCAGTTGGCGGAGGTGCAGAGCCATTGTCTGCGCCAGCGGCAGCAGCTGATCTATCTGATGAATCAGAAACTGCGGCAGCAGCGCCAGCGTTATCAGCAGCAGGTTGAAAGCCGGGTCTTTCAGGATCCGATGAGTCTGCTTCAGCCGCTTCAGATGCGGCTGGATTACGACAGCTCACGGCTGCAGAACACAACCCAGCGGCTCCGCAGCCAGCGGGCCCGGCTGGATCAGCTGAGCGCAGTTTTGTTAAATCAGACCTCGCGTCAGGTCCATCTTCAGCAGCAGCGCTTGGGACAGCTGCGGCTGAATCTGAATCACCATGAGAAACAACAGCTGCTGCTTCGCCAGCAGCAGCTAAAAGAAAAGATCCGGCTGCTGGACGCCTATTCCCCGTTAAAGATTCTGGGGCGCGGCTACGGTCTGATCGCTCAGAACGGGCATTTAGTCCGTTCTATCCAGGAAATTAATGTCAACGAGGAGCTGCGGATCCGGCTGCATGACGGTCAGATCCAGGCCCTTGTCAAGGAAAAGGAGGAACAAGCATGAGTGAAAAGCCGACGTTTGAACAGTCAATGGACCGGCTGGATCAGATCGTTTCGCTGTTGGAACGCAATGAAATCGCGTTGGAACAAGCGATCGGATTGTTTGAGGAGGGCCTGAATCTAGTTCAGGATCTCGATACCCAGCTGCAGGGATATGAAAATAAGGTACAGGAACTGATGCTGCGGCATCAGCCGAAAGAAAGTCAGGACGAAAACTTATGATGAACGAATTTGAAGCATTCCTGCAGCGCCAGTGCCGGCTGCTGAAACGTTCCGAGGTCAGCGAAGCGATGGAATATTCGCTGATGGGCAAGGGAAAACGGCTCCGCCCGCAGCTGTTGTTCGCGGTCGCGGAGGGTTATGGACTATCAGCACAGGACGGCTTTATGGCCGCCGGAGCGCTGGAAATGATGCATACGTATTCCCTGATTCACGACGATCTGCCGGCAATGGATAACGACGATTACCGCCGGGGCCGCAAGACGTGTCATAAACAGTTTAACGAAGCGACGGCAATTCTGGCCGGCGATGGTTTGCTGACGCAGGCCTTTGCCTTAGCCGCCAACAGCAGCGACGACCCGGTCAAAGCATTAAAAATCGTAAAGGAGCTGGCCTCGGCCGGCGGAGCGGAAGGCATGATCTTAGGCCAGATTAAGGATCTGGAGGCGGAAAACAGCCCGGCTGTGACGCTGGAACAGCTCAAAGAAGTCCATTTGTATAAAACCGGCTGTCTGTTTACTGCGCCGCTGGTCATGGGCGCGATTCTGGCCGGTCAGGACGCGGCCATTTCGCAATGGCGAAAGATCGGCGCACTCATGGGCTTGGCCTTTCAGATTCAGGACGATATCCTGGACGTCACCAAGAGCAGCAAGGAGCTGGGAAAATCAGCCAGCGATCTGGATAACAAAAAATCGACTTATGTCACTTTATTGGGGTTAGGTCAGGCGCAGGATGCGATGACCGAGGTTTACCGTCAGACGCGTGATGCGATCCGTCAGATGAATCTGGATACGCAGCGGCTGATCGCGATTCTGGACGCGATGGAATTTCGTCAGTATTAAGTGAAGATAAGGAGGTTAGCGGAAATGGATTTAACCGATATACACGATCCCGCGTTTTTAAAGCAGCTGGATCAGCGGCAGCTTAAAGCGCTGGCGCAACAGATTCGGGAATTCCTGATCGATCACGTCAGCAAGACCGGCGGACATCTGTCCAGCAATCTGGGCGTCGTCGAGCTGACGATCGCTTTGCATAAGGTGTTTGATTCGCCGCAGGATAAAATCTTTTTTGACGTTGGACATCAATGTTATACGCATAAAATTTTAACCGGCCGGGCCGGCCAGTTTGATACGCTTCGTCAGTATGAGGGGTTGTCCGGCTTTCAGAAACGAGCCGAAAGTGAGCATGACGTCTGGGAGGCGGGACACTCCTCGACGTCGTTGTCAGCGGCGTTAGGCATGGCGGTTGCCCGGGATCTCAACCATGAACAATATCACATCGTGCCGGTCATCGGCGATGGCGCCCTGGGAGGCGGGATGGCACTGGAAGCGCTGAATCAAATTGGCAGCGAACAGCGCAACATCATCATCATTTTCAACGACAACAACATGTCGATTTCAGAGAATGTCGGCGTTTTGACGCAGAACTTTGCCAAGCTGCGCGCGTCCAAGCCGTACAATGCGTTGAAGAATGATCTCAAGACGGCGCTGAACCGCAACAATGTCGGTCAGGTGGTGCTGACCGGCCTGCAAAACATGAAGGACGCGGTGAAAAAAGGCGTGATTGATACCGGCGTGTTCGGTGAATTCGGATTGGAATATCTCGGACCGGTCGACGGCCATGACATCAAGAGCCTGATTCAGATCCTGAAGGTTGCGAAATCCCATCAAGGGCCGGTCGTCGTGCATGTGCTGACGAAAAAGGGCAAGGGTTATTCCTATTGTGAGGAAGATAAAGAAGGCGTCTGGCATGGCGTCGGACCGTTCAATCCCCAGACAGGAAAACCGTTGTCGGCCACGCCGGCGGGCTATCTTTCATGGTCTTCGGTCATCAGCGAGACACTGGTTCGTTTAGCGAAGGACAACAAAGATATCGTCGCGGTGACGCCGGCAATGATCACCGGCAGCAAGCTGGAAAAATTCTTCGCGGTTTACCCGGAGCGTGCGTTTGACTGCGGGATTGCCGAAGAACATGCGGCGACGTTCTGTGCGGGACTGGCGATCAGCGGGAAACGGCCGTTTATCTCGTTGTATTCCTCATTCCTGCAGCGCTGTTATGATCAGATCAATCATGATATCTGCCGGATGGATCTGCCGGTCGTGATTGGTATTGACCGGGCCGGACTGGTAGGGGAAGACGGCGATACGCATCACGGCGTCTTCGATATCGCGATCCTGCGTTCTTTGCCAAATCTGATTTTAGCGCAGCCTAAAGATGCCGGGGAAGCCCAGCAGCTGATGGCAACGGCGTTTGCCCAGCCGCATCCGATGGCGATCCGCTATCCGCGCGGGACTGCGCTGTATAACGAGCTGGCGCAGGTTGAACCGATTCCGGTCGGCAGCTGGACGCTCGTCAATACGGAACCTGATCACCGATGCACCGTCGTGACCTATGGCCCGGATGTCGATAAAGTCGTATCCAAAGTGCTGACCAATTCGCTGCCGGTTCAGGTTGTCAATGCCCGGTTCTTCAAGCCGCTGGACGAAGTCATGCTGCAGCGGCTGGCGGAGGAAGGCAAGCCAGTTATCGTGTATGAAACAGATATGCTGGCGGGCGGTCTTTCCAGCGCGATTCTGGAATGGGCTGCCGATCATCAGGCGGCGATGACCATCCGGCGCGTCGGCATCGGCGATACTTACGTACCGCAGGGTTCGCTGAATAAAATTCGGCGGCTGGAAGCGATTGATATCCTGAGTTTGTTCGATGTGATTAAAGAATACTGCGAAGCTTAAATCATTCCGGAAGGAGGAAGCTGATGCTTAAACATCTGTATGTCAAAAACTTCATTCTGATCGATGAGGCCGATTTGGATTTTGATGCGGGCTTCAGCGTGTTCACCGGAGAAACCGGCGCGGGCAAGTCGATTTTGATCGACGCGATCAGTTTGCTTTGCGGGCAGCGCGCCCAGGCGGGATTCGTTAAACAAGGCGAAAATAAGGCACTGATTGAAGGCGTCTTTGATTTCTCCACGAATCCGCGGGTGCTGGCATTATTGCAGGAAGCTGGCTTCGATGGGGATGAGGACGTCGTCATTAACCGAGAGATCAGCGCGGAAGGCAAAAGTCAGATGCGTCTGAATCACCGCGTGACCACGGCGAACTTCATTCGCGAGCTGCTGGGATATGAAATTGACATTCATTCCCAACATGATACGCAATATTTATTAAACCGCAATTCGTTTTTAAATCTTTTGGATCAATATCTGGATGACGAAGCGTTATTAGCCAGCGTCAGAACTCAGTTTAAAGCTTACCGACAGCTGAATGATCAGCTTGAGGAAGCATGCAGCCCGAAGGCTGAGCAGGACTTGGAATTCCTGCGGTTTCAGCTGAATGAAATTGAACAAGCGCAGCTGAAGCCGGGCGAGGATGAGGAGCTGGAAGCGATCGAACGGCGGATTGCGGCCCGCGAGAAAATCTATCAGCGGGTAGCGGAAAGTCTGGAAATTCTGGATGGTGAACAAAGCGCGGTTCCGCAGCTGTACGAGGCGGCGCGGCTGACCGGCGGATTTCCGGAAGAAACGGAACTGGCAGAAATCAGCGAAGCGCTGAACGAGCACTATTACGGCCTGCAGGATTTGAAAGAACGGCTGCAGCGTTATTTTGAATCGCTGGAATTCAGTGAGGAACAAATCAACGAAGTTCAGAGCCGGCTGTTTGAAATCAATCGTTTAAAGCGGAAATACGGCCGCAGTCTGGATGAAATTCTGGAAAAGGGAGAAAGTTTCCGGCAGCAGTTAAATCAACAGGAGCACCGTCAGGAATACTTGCAAGAGCTGCAGAAACAGGTGCAGACCGCCTACAAGCAATTTGAAGAAAGCGCGCTGAAACTGCGCCAGATCCGGCAGCAGAAAGCCCTGGCGCTGCAGAAGGAAGTTGAAATTCATCTGCACGATTTAATGCTTCCGCATGCGCGGTTCATTTTGCACCTGAAAGACGCCAAGCCGTCGGCGCACGGTTTGGACGAAGCGGACTTCATGATTTCCATGAACCCCGGCGAGCCGGTTCGCTCACTGACGCAGGTTGCCAGCGGCGGTGAATTAAGCCGTTTAATGTTGGGACTGAAAACGATCTTTACCCGGCTGGAGGGGATTCAGACCGTCATCTTTGACGAGATTGATACCGGTGTCAGCGGCCAGGTCGCAACTGCGATCGGCTTGAAGATGAGTTTATTAGCTCGTGACGCGCAGGTCTTCTCAGTCACGCATCTGGCGCAGGTTGCGGCGTGCGCGGATCAACATTACCATGTTACCAAGCGTCAGGGACAGGATTTCACGGAAACCCAAATCCAGTGTTTGAGCAAAGAGGAACGGATTGACCAGCTGGCCCTGATCTCGCAGGGCGAATTGTCCGATACGGCCCGGCAGGCAGCCCAGGAGTTATATCAACGCAATCAAAAGAAAGTGAATGAAGCACGGTCAGTTTGATCGTGCTTTTACTTTCTTCAAAGTCTGGCAGGGGCATTCCGCGCTGGAATAGACTACGATCCCTTGGACAACCGCTATTTTCGTTGGAAATATTTTGGCTCTTTCAAAAATAGTGTTGGTGAGAGAAAAACCGAAACAAGAAAGACGCAGATGAGTTCCAGAAATGGGACTCA